>NZ_FOHY01000008.1:0-148854 GCF_900111525.1 Prevotella sp. kh1p2 | reverse complement strand
TCTCAGAACCCCTACCGATCGTAGCCACGGTGGGCCGTTGCCCCGCCGTCAAGCTAATCGGACGCATCCCCATCCATAACCGTTGCCTTTACTCCGCGTCTGATGCCGTCTGCGGAGTGCATGGGGAATTAGTCTGCCTTTCGGCAGGTTATGCCCCGGTTAAGGGAAGGTTGGATACGCGTTACTCACCCATCCGCCGGTCGCCATCACAGGTTGCAAGCAACCCGCATGATGCCCCTCGACTTGCATGTGTTAAGCCTGTAGCCAGCGTTCATCCTGAGCCAGGATCAAACTCTCCATTGTAAAATATGAATTCCATTCCCATGCCACGAAGGGCACGGGAAATGTCTGTCTGTTCTCGGATGTCCGTCTATCTTCTTCAAGAAGTCTTTTCAATATATGAATTGAACGGTTCGTTTCTTTTACCCGGACGCTTCACTACCTATTAATATAAATAGAAAAAGCGCCCGCTTCTCGTACTACTTTTCTGTCTATGTAAATCGTTTCAAAGAACTCTTTTGATAGCCTACGGGATTACCCGAAAGCGGATGCAAAGGTAGAACAAAAAACAATAACGGCCAAACAAAATAAAAGGAAAAATTCAAAAATATACAAACTTTTCCGCTAAATTTACAAAATCAGGACTCCAGACATTTCTTCTCCTTATTATATTATAAGGATGCAGAGAAGTTGAACGAAAACTCCGCCAAAGCTGCCAGCTGCAAATCTACAGCCTCCTCTTCACTACCGCGGGATTGCCGGCGGCCAAGCAGTCGTCCGGAATATCGTGAACAACCACCGAGCCGGCCCCGATAATGCTCCGCTTGCCTATCCGCACGCCCGGGCACACTATCACGCCGCCGCCCAGCCAGGCATCGTCGCCTATCTCTATAGGATAAGAAGTCTCCTGCGGCAGGCGCCGTTGAACCGGGTCCATGGGGTGTTGGGGCGTGTAGAACTGGCAGCAGGGGCCCACCTTCACGTTGTCGCCAAAGCGCACACAAGCGCCGTCGAGTACCACGCAGTCATAGTTGATGAACACGTTGCGGCCCATGATGATGCCGTTGCCGTGGTCGCAATGGAACGGCGGGCACACGGCAGAGTCGTCGGGAATGCCGGGAATGAGCTCACGGATAACCTCCCTGTAGTCGGCACTGTCGAGCGTCATGGTCTGCAACCTGGCACAAAGCATCTTGGCATGGCTTAGGCTGGCCTCTATCTCCGCATCCGAGAAGTCGTACAGCTCCTGCGAACGCATTTTCTGAAATTCGGTTTTCATAACGTCAGGCTTTTATTGACAAAGATACAAAAGTTTTCATTATCTTTGCATTCACAAGGCAATCAAACAACGAATAAATAGCAGATTTTATGACCATAGACTTCATTTTACGCCTCTTCGTGGCCGGTTTGCTGGGCGGAGCCATAGGCTTGGAGCGGGAATACCGCGCCAAGGAGGCCGGTTTCCGCACCCATTTCCTGGTCTCGCTGGGCAGCGCGCTCTTCATGATAATATCGCAGTACGGCTTCGATACGGTGCTGGCACAGGCGAGCCAGGCCTCCTTCGACCCCTCGCGTATAGCCTCGCAGGTGGTTACGGGCATCGGTTTTCTGGGTGCGGGAGCCATCATCTTCCAGAAGCATGTGGTCAAAGGGCTCACCACGGCGGCCGGTATCTGGGTAACGGCGGCCATCGGTCTCACCTGCGGGTCGGGTCTTTACCTGCTCGCCACGGCCACAACCGTACTGGTGCTCATCTGCCTGGAGGCCCTGCACATGGTGCTCCACCGCTTCGGCACGCGTGCACTCACCATCACCTACACGGCGGCTTCCAAGGCCAGCATTGCCAACATGCTGAAGAAACTGCGTGAGGACGGCGTGACCATTGACAGCTACGACATGCAGGAACGCCACACCACCAACGGCGGACTCTTCAAGGTAACGATGGAGGTGAAGGTGAAGAGGAGCCAATATCAGGACCGCATACTCGAATTCATGGCCGATTTTGACGGCGTGACCATAGAAAACATGGAATAAGAAATGATGAAGAAAGTCCTCCTTACAACCCTGCTTGTGCTGGCCTTTACGGGTATCAAGGCCCAGATACATGGCTACGACACCAGCTTCCTGCTGTCGGCAAGGAACTTCTGCGACACCATTCCCATCGAGATTGACCACGACCAGGTGTACCTCAGCGCAACGATGAACGGCCGCCGGTACCGCTTCTGCCTCGACACGGGGTCCTCGCAGGGCGTTGTCTACGCCGCAAGCAGCCTGCCGGGACTAACCGAACTGGGCAACATCGTGTCTCACGATGCCAACAACCGGCGCGATACAGTCAAGGTGGTAGCCCTCCCGCCGTTCCGCATAGGCCGCCTCACGGTTACCAACTACGTGGCCTCGGTACTGCCGCAGCCGGCCGTCGGGCGGCAATACGATGCCATTATAGGCTTCGACCTATTCAATAAAGGCGTGGCGGCAAAGATAGATGCGGCCCACAAACGCCTCATCCTGACCGACCGCCGGCACACTTTCGATGATGAGACGGGTTACGAGCTGAAGTACAAGCTCAAGTGGTTTGTGCCCTATCTGCTGGTCTCCCCCTTCATCCGCCATGTCGACGAGGCCCTCTTCGACCTCGGTTCGCGCCCGTTGTACACCATGAACAAGCGCAGCTTCGATGCCCACGCCTACAAAAGCAAGCAAGTTAACGCGCAGGTGGAGGGCCGGGTGCAGGGGCATCTGGCCATCAGCAGCTACGGCGCGGAGGCAAAAGACGAGGTGGCATTCCTGAACCTCGACAGGCTGAAATGGGACGAGTTCTCCTTCTGCCGGCTGCGAACCATCACCACGCAAGGCTCCTCGCGCATCGGTGCCCGCATCCTCCGATACGGCTGTATCGTCATCAATCCCTTCCGCCGGCGCATCATCTTCCAGCCCCGCAACGGTGCCGACAGCGTCTTGGTTAACAACAAGCAGTTCGGCGTAGCCTTCGTTCCACAGGAGGGGCACGCCACGGTGGGCCTCATCTTCGACAAGAGCGAAGCCTACCGCCGCGGCATGCGGCAGGGCGACACCATACTAAGCATCAACGGGCAGCCCGTGAGGAGCTTTGCCGATTTTGTGCGTTACCCCTTCGTAGAGGGTCGCCGCTACACCTTCATGCTGGCCGATGCCAAGGGTCGCAGCAAGACAGTAACGGTTGAAAGGTAGAGAGCGCGGCCGCTGATGCTACTCCGGCCGCTTGTCGATGAACTCATACGAGGCGTACTGACGGCGCGGGAAGGTGAACAGCCCGTCGTCTATGCCGCCCGGCTTGAAGTGGGATATCCTGACTGTAGTCCAGAAGAAGGCTATCTTTATCTTCAGACTTTTGGGGTAACCGGTTTGCTTGTCGAGCACTGCTTTTACGTGTTTGATGCCGTCTACGCCGTCCTTGGCGTCTATGGAGATAATGTTCTCCGCGCGGTTACCGGTCAGGCTGTACGTGTAATTATCAGGTTTGAACTCGAACTTACTGGCGTATTTGTCCTTTTTCTTTGAGTTCGGGTTGTGTATTTCCACCGTCTTTTTCTTCTTGTCTACGCGGTAGAAGGTGCGTGCATCGTTCCAGGCAGCGTACCGACTCTCCACAAACTTGGCCTTGTTGCCCTTGTACCAGATGGTTCCGGCGGTTTTGTAGATGCCTATGATGTTAACTGCATAGTCGAGCGAAGCGCCCTGCGGGCCGAACACCATTTGATAGGTGCGGTCGAAGAGCTGGCGGGCCAGCACGGCGTTGCTCACTTTCTTGGCCGCTGCAGGCACCGGCAGCGCCAGCAGCAACACCAGCAGCAGGGTGCCAAACCGCGCTTGCGGCGAGTTTACTGTATAGTTTCCGTTCATTGTAAGCTGTGCAAATATGGCGGCAAAGGTACTAATTATTTTGCCAAAACACAGCCCGCAGGCTCAAAAAGCATCATTTTCTGCCCCATCCGTACATGCAGTTTGCACAATAATTCCTATCTTTGCGGTGTGGGGAAGCAACTTTGCACCCCCGCCATTCTGTAAACCTAAAACACCAGGACCATGCACAACAAGTTGTTTCTCACCGCCTTTATTCTGCTCGTCTTTGCATCTTCATGCGGCCGACTGTCGCCTGCGTTGCAGGAAACAAGCCGCCAGGAGTTCGAAAAAGCCTACAGCCAGTACACCCGCTACAACCACATCATGGACACCACTGCCGTTACCGCCGCCACCCGCCGGCAGCTCACGCGCCTCATCCGCCAGCCTTACGGCGAGGTTGCCGACATGATCGATATCTTTAAAGTAGGCTATATAGCAGCCACAAGGCAATATGCCGCCATCGTAGTAGGCATAACCGGCGAGCTGTTTATGATGCTCGCGGACGAGAACTTGCATCTTACAACCACCGACGAGGATCGCTACAATCGGCTGTCTTTTGAGTACCACGCCTACGCCAAGACCGGTTGGTGGGCCGGAGAGCTATGGGGCGAAGACGCCGGAGAGCCGCCCTTGGACATCAACATCCGCAAGTTGGAGGGCAACACGCTGAAAACAGTCTACCATCTGCGCAACTCCGCCCTCTGCTTTCCTCATGCCTGGGATGCCAAGAGCATAGAAGACCTGCGCCAGTTCATCTTCTGGGGTCCCGATAACACCCTCTACCTGAAATGCTACCGACGAAAAAAGGCCACCACGAAAAGGATTCCGTACGGAGACGGCATGGAGTCCGACTACTCCCGCTACGTGTACTTTAAAATCAAGATTGAGCCGTAACGAAGAGCCCACGGGGTGCAATTCACAATTCATAATTCACAATTCACAGATTGGAAAGGAATGATTTGCGCAGCAAGTTGTAATCAGCACGACATTTGGTCATCCCCTCCTCCGCCTCCCCATAACCAAAAGAAAGCCTACCCCAACCCTCCCGAAGGGAGGGAGCTTTACTATGGAAAGACATTGAATAGAAGTAGTCCCTCTCTGTGGGAGAACCGGAGTGGGCTCTTATTGTGTGCGCCAGAGTATCCTCCCCTTAGAAAGGGGAGGTTAGGAGGGGATGATATCTTAAACTGCATGACTAATCTCTGCCATGTGGTCATCCCCTCCTCCGCCTCCCCTTTCCAAGGGGAGGATACCAGTTTGTCTTCCTGCGAACCATTGCTTGCTCGCTCCCGCTATGCAGCAAGCCCGCAGCAGCTGAAAAATTACTCTGTTACTATGTCTTTAAAAATAAGCAGCAAAACAGCAGCAAACCTGCAGCAGCGAAAAAATTACTCTGTTACTCTGTCTTTAAAAACCAGCAGCAAAACAGCAGGAAACAACAAGCAGCGGAAAAACTACTCTGTTACTCTGTCTTTAAAAATCTGCAACTAATTAGCAAGAGAGTTTCAGCAGCGCTTCCTCCCCTTAGAAAGGGGAGGTTAGGAGGGGATGATTTTGCAGACTGCAGGCTGCTCATTCACAATTCATCATTCACAATTCATAGGCTGGGAAGGGATGATTTGCGCAGCAAGTTGTAATCAGCACGACATTTGGTCATCCCCTCCTCCGCCTCCCCTTTCCAAGGGGAGGATACCAGTTTGTCTTCCTGCGAACCGTTGCTTGCTCGCTCCCGCTATGCAGTAAACTTGCAGCAACAGAAAAAATACTCTGTTACTCTGTCTTTAAAAAACAACAGGAAAGCACACAGAGGTATGCTTCAACGGCCTTGAAAGATGCTTTCAAGGGGCTTGAAGGATAGCTTCAAGACGCTTGAAGGGCACCTTTTTCTTTCTTACTCGTAAGCCTTTGAAACACAATAGCTTACAATCGGGGCTAAATCAACTGTTATCTTCCTCTTTCAAAACAAAGTTATCAGGCCGTCGTCGCACTGCGGCGCAACGGCAGCGCGGCCTATATAATAAGGAGAAGCGGGCGCGGGCGCGAAGCTGCAGGCAAGACTCGGCGACTGAAATAAGCCATGCGAAGCTGCTTGGATGATTTTTTCAGGTGAAATTGTATTTAAATTCAGATGCAATGATAATGAAATATAGACCCTGTACTTTTGTCGCTGTAAAAAAATGATTATCAATATTTGGAAAGTAAGATGAATATCTACAAAAGACGGATGGCAGCACTTTTACTTGCAATTTCAGCTTTGCAGGTTTCGGCACAGCAAATTACAGGCCGCATAGTTGACAAGAAGACCAAGGAGCCACTTATGGGTGCTGTCATTGAAGTAGACGGTACGAGCCTGAAAGGCATTGCCAATACGGACGGTGACTTTACAATCGAAGGGCTGCAAGAGAAGTCTTACACCTTATATATAAAGTATATAGGATACAAAAGTCAGAAGATAGAAGGAGTTGAAGCCACGAAAGCAGCGGGCAGGAAGGTGACCGTTGAGATGACGACCGACGAGCAGCAGCTGAGCGGAGTTACCGTGGCTGCCGTGCAAAGAACGAATACCGAAACGGCTGCCATACAGAAGGTGAAAAGCAGCATGGTGATAGTGAGCAACGTATCGGCACAGGAAATACAGAAAACACAGGACAGCAACGCCGGCGAAATTATTCGCCGGGTGCCCGGTGTGAGCATCATAGAGGACAAGTTCGTGATGGTGCGCGGCCTGTCGCAGCGTTACAACAACGTGTGGGTTAACGGCGGAGCCGTTCCAAGCAGCGAGGCAGACAGCCGGGCGTTCTCTTTCGACATCATTCCAAGCTCGCAGATAGACAATCTGACCATCGTGAAAACGCCGTCGGCGCCATATCCTGCCGACTATACAGGTGGTTTCATCATGATTGATACCAAGGAGATTCCATTGCAGCAATACGCTTCGGTACAGGTAGGTGGGAACTGGAACGACGGTACTCACTTCAGCAGCTTCCTGAAAAACCAACGGAACGAAAGCTGGTTTACCAAAGAGATGAAACCAGTTGGCGACATCAAGCTCGCTGCATCGGCCGGTCAGCAGTGGCAACTGGGAGAAGCCAAGTTGGGAATGATAGCTTCTGTAAACTATACCAACGAGTACCGCACCCTTGCAGACATGCAGAACAACCTCTACGGCGTGTATGACGCCGCCAACGACCGCAGGAACTACCTGCGCCACTCGGTCGACGACCAGTACAATATCAACGACCGGCTCGGCGCAATGCTTAATCTTACCTTCCTGAGCAGGACCGGCAACAACAAATATCAGCTGAAGAACATCTTCAATAGGTTAACCAATACAAGATACACCTGGCGTGAGGGCGTGACTGCTCAGGCCAATATGGAGCACTCGGCCGAGTATTATTACCGCAGCCGAACTACCTACGAGGGACAGATAACGGGCAGGCATACGGCAATGAGCGGCGATGCACTTGACTGGAGTGTCGGCTATGCTTATGCCAACCGTCGTCTGCCCGACCGCCGCAGATATCTTGTAGACGACGCCCTCGAAAGCGGTGTCTATGCTCTAAGTACCGGTAACGACATCTCGCGCGAATGGACAAAGCTCGACGAGCACATACTCTCGGCCAATGCCAACTATTCGCACAAATTCAATTTCGCCTCGTGGAGCCCTTCGCTCAAGAGCGGCATCTACGGCGAGTACCGTACCAGAGAATACACAACCACAGAAATGGTGTACAACTGGAATGCGGACAATAACAACATGCCGGCCGACTTCCGCCACATGGACATGCCTACACTGCTGAGTGACGGGCAAAACTACGGCACGGACAAGCTCTATCTGCTGGAGCTCTCGCAGTGGCGTAACAACTACAGGGGGCACAACACGCTTGGCGCAGGCTATCTGTCGGCGGCTCTCCCCTTTGGTCGGATAGATGTGCTGGCAGGCATCCGCTTCGAACATAACGACATGGAGCTTATCTCGAATACACGAGACAATGAGAAAAGCGAGTCGTCACGCCATTATGTTACAAACGACCTGTTCCCTTCGGTCAACGTAACCTACAAGTTCAACGACCGGCACCAACTGCGTGCAAGTTACGGGCGGAGTGTCAACAGGCCCGAATTCAGGGAGGTGTCTCCCTCGGTGTACTACGATTTCGACCTGTCTTCAGACGTTCAGGGAAACACAGAACTCAACAGTTGTTATGTAGACAACCTGGATTTGCGGTGGGAGTATTACCCAAGCAAGGCAGAATACATCTCGTTGGCCGCATTCTACAAGCATTTTGACAATCCGATAGAGTGGACCTACACCGTAGCCGGAGGCACCGATCTGGTTTACTCCTACAAGAATGCCATGAGCGCCAACAACTATGGATTGGAGCTTGACATACGGAAGGACCTGTCGGTCATTGGTCTCAAAAACTTCAGCTGGTCTTTTAACGGAGCCCTGATAAAAAGCCGGGTTGAATTTGCTCCCGGGAGTAAAGAGGAAAACCGGCCGATGCAAGGGCAGTCTCCTTATCTTGTAAATACCGGTCTTTTCTATATGAACGAGCAGATACAGCTGCAGGCAGCAGTGCTCTACAACCGCATCGGCAAACGAATCATCGGTGTAGGAAGAAGCGAGGGGGCCGTTACGGGCGAAGATACCGCACGCATCCCCGACAGCTACGAGATGCCCCGCAACACCATCGATGTGTCTCTGTCCAAGAAGTTTGGCCGTCACTGGAACGTGAAACTCAACGTGAGAGACCTTTTAGCCGAGAAAGTATATTATAAGCAGTTTGCCAATGTCAGCTATTCGGATGGAACGCATAGGGAAGTGGAGGAAATAACACGCTGCTTCAAACCCGGAAGAAACATAGGATTATCGATAGAATATAAATTTTAATAACTCTAAAAGTGAAAGTTATGAATGGTAAAAAGATGATTAGCTGTTTGAGCATCATGATGGCCTTAGCCTCGCTCACAGCATGTAGTAGTGACGACCCCGTTACCGGAGGCAATGGTGGCGGAAATGAGAACACGGGCTATTCGTGGTCGACTGACAATGGACTGAAAGCATGCGACCATATTCTTTTCGATGACAAAGGTAACGAGAACGTCAATGGCAACGTGATAGGCAACGGCGATCAGGAATTTGTCTTCAAGGGCAAACAGACACTGAAAAAGGGTACTTACCTGCTCAAGGGATGGGTCTATATTGCAGACGGCTCTCAACTCACCATCGAACCCGGTACCATTATCAAGGGCGATAAGGACACCAAGGCCAGCCTCATCGCTGAACGTGGCGGACAAATCATAGCCAAGGGCACTGCAACCGAGCCTATCGTCTTTACTTCGGAGCAGCCGGCAGGCAGCCGTAAGCCGGGCGATTGGGGTGGCGTTATCCTTTGCGGCAAAGCTACAAACAACCAGACGGAGATGCAGATAGAAGGAGGGCCCCGTACCAAGCATGGCGGCAACAGCGACACTGACAACTCCGGCATTCTGGAGTATGTGCGTATAGAGTTTGCCGGCTATCCTTTCAAGAAGGACAAGGAAATCAATGGCCTCACTCTTGGCTCTGTCGGTTCAGGTACAACCATAGACCATGTACAGATATCGTACTCTAACGACGACTCTTACGAGTGGTTTGGCGGAACCGTTAACTGCAAGTACCTGATAGCCTATCGTGGTTGGGACGACGACTTCGATACCGATAACGGTTATTCTGGTAACGTGCAGTTCGGACTCATTGTTCGTGACAGCAAGATAGCCGATACCTCACAGAGCAACGGTTTTGAAAGCGACAACAGCGCAGATGGCTCTGCAGTCAGCCCTTACACCACGGCCACTTTCTCCAATATTACTTTCGTCGGCCCTAAGCTCGACAATCAGTTTAAGAATTCAGAAGATTATATCACCGGAGGAAACATGAATCCCAACAACGGTGCTGCCTTGGGAAAATTCCAGTCGGCCATGCAGATACGCCGCAACTCTCGTCTCAACTGCTTTAATTCAGTTGCGCTGGGATGGCCTATTGGCCTTCTGCTCGATAACCAGAAAGGAGACACGCAGGGTTCAGCAACTGCAGGAAGCCTGAAAATCAACAATTTCTACTTTGCCGGTGTTGATGCCGTGGGAACTGATGCCAACAAACTTTACGACAACGTGCTTGTAACAGGCTATGACAGCGACAGCAAGCCTGTAACTGACCAGAAGCAGAAGAGTTTCTCCTCAACATGGTTCCTCGGACAAAGCGGCAATAGAGTCTTTGACAACATCGCCGACCTCGCTTTTGAAAGCAATGGATACATGCCAACTAATGCAAGTCCGGTACTCAATGCTGCCAACTTCGCCAGCCTCGGCTCATGGTTCAGCAAGGTAACGTACATCGGAGCCTTCGCTGCCGGCGACAACTGGCTGAACAGTTGGACTAACTTCGATCCTCAGAATACAAAATATTAGTAAGGCTTATCTATGAAAAACATAGTCTGTCGGCTCATGTTGAGTCGACAGATTTTTTGTTTGTATCGTGCAGATGTTTCTTTCCTGTTACATTACTGGAGCGTAATATCATGTCAACAGTATTGTAACGCTTTTGCAACACACATGGCTTAACTTTGCAATCTAAGAACTGGAGCCAGGAGCCATAGGTGAGAAAAAACAAAAAATACATGTAAGCACTAATTAATAAAAAGATAAACTGATGAATTTAAGGTTATCACTGACTTTGTCTGCTGCCTTTTGGGCCCTCATTGCTTTCGCCCAAACAGAAAGTGAACCCAAAGTAAAGATTGGCGGAACCCTGCGAGGCAAGTACGAGTATCAGACAAACGAAAAGGAAGGAAGGTTTGAGGTGCGAACCGCTCGCGTGAATGTTTCGGGGCAAATTAGCGACAAGGTTTCGTACAAAGCGGAGATAGATCTTTGCGACGAAGGGAAAATCAAGATGCTTGATGCTTACACCTGCATCAAGCCTTGGCGCAACTTCCAGTTCACCATTGGACAAGAGCGTGTTCCCTTCACCATCGATGCTCACCGTTCTCCCCACCAGCAGTACTTTGCCAATCGGTCTTTTATCGCCAAGCAGGTGGGCAATGTGCGAGACGTGGGTGCCGAGCTGGCCTTTACCTTTCATCCCGGATTCCCGGTCAATGTGCGTGCCGGGCTGTTCAATGGTTCCGGACTGACCGATCAGAAAGACTTTTGGACGAACAACATCAACTTCTCCGCCAAGGTCGTTGCCATGCTTCCGATAGGGCTCGATTTACAGTTCAGTGCCCAGAAGATAAAGCCCGACCATGTTGATGTCATGATGTACGATGCCGGCATGACCTTTCACCGGAAAGGTTTCATTGCCGAAGTGGAATACCTTTACAAGCACTATGAAAACAATTCGTTCAAGGCAGTAAACTCTTTCGACAGTTTCATCAGTTATGACATCCCGCTGAAGAAATGCTTCTTTCAGAAGATATCGCCTTTGGTGAGATACGATTTCATGAGCGATCACAGCGACGGCAAGAGATACTTGAATGATAAAGAAGACAAAGCAGGCTCGTTGGTCATCAACGATTACAAGCGCAGCAGGGTTACGGGGGGCGTAACGCTGAGCATCAACAAGCCGTTCGTGAGTGACATCCGCATCAATTACGAGAAATACTTCTACGATGACAGGTCTCTGGCAAAGGTATCAGAGCGTGACAAGTTCGTGATAGAGGTCATGACCCATTTCTGATTACAGCAGCAAGTCAAAGGTACGGAGACCGCACAAGCCACGCCGTGCCTGCCTACATGAAAGCTGAACCGATGGCAGGAAGGGTTGATGAAACCCGGTGAGGGGGCATTTTGGTGTGGACTTTACTATATATAATAAGGTGAAAACAATACTGGCGCAGTTCAGTTTGCCCTGTCATCGGCCGAAACAATGCCCTCGTTGGCAGCCAGGTCGGCATAGGCCTGGTTCATCTCGGTGATGAGAATTTCATAGTTCTGCGCCGTTCGGCACGCCCGACGGAACACGCCGTCGAGCCCGACGGTTTCTGCATCGGCCCACTCATCAAAGGGTTTGTCGTGCAGCAGCGTCGCCATGCCGCTCACCATCATGCGCAGCACCGTGGGCTGATGCAATGAAGCCTTGCCCGTTCCGGCTGCTTTAATGCCCGCGGCATAGGACTGCATGAAAGCACGAACTACCCACCGGATGGCCTGCGCCTCATCGCAGTCGGGCTGGTCGCTGCCTGTCACGAGCCCGGCCAAGTGCTCCTCCTGCCGTTGGAACCGGCCGCCGAGCAAACATTCCATCTGCCGCTTGTACTCTCCTGTCATTGCATCGAACAGCTGCTTGCTGCCGCAGGCAAAGCGCAACAGCATCTTCACGGAGGTAGAGTTGGAGAAATGGCGCTTCCGCATGCCCTCTACCGCCTGCTCGTAACTGTCGAAATTCATCGTTACAAGCAGCGGAAACATTACCTGAAAGAAGTATTCCGACACCTGCTCATAGTGCTCGGCCAGCAGTTGTTTCAGTATTCTGCTGCCGGGCTGATGGCCTCTGCCGTCCATGAGTCCCGAGAAGAAGCCCTCAAAAAAGCCCCGCACCATAGAGCCTACTACCTTGTATTTGTTCATCTGGCTATTTTTTTGCAAAGATAACGAAAATATCGACAAGGCCGGCAGCATGCAGGCATAAATCGAAAGGAGCGCAGCAGGCACGCGGGCGGATGCACACAAAACAGCCTGCACTCACGGAGAGGCAGGCTGTATGAAAGTTTCGACCTTGGTGCAGGATGCAGCTAATGGCACCGGGGCTGTCAGTTGGTCTTGCGGGTCGTCACAATCACCACGCCTTCTTTGCCTTCGGCATTGTACTTGTGCAGCGATTCGGCATCCTTCATCACCTCTACATGCTCAATGTCGGCAGGATTCAGGCTGCTGATGTCGGCCTCCGGCTTGCCGTCAACGATGTAAGCTACGTTGCCGGTCGGCTTCTCCTCCGTCTTGTCTCCGGTAGTTTTAAAGCTCACGGGTATGGTATATTTCACCCTCACCGCCTTGCCTTTCTGCCGTCCGGGCTTCCATTTGGGCATGCCCTTCACCACACGCAGCGCCTCGGCATCAAGCTCCGGGGATATTGAACGCACGGTGCGCACATTTGAAACGGAGCCGTCGGCCTCTACAATGAAGCTCACCACAACGCGCCCTTGTATGTTCTTGTCTATTGCCTTCTTAGGATATTTGATGTTGGCGGCGAGGTATTTCATCATTGCCGCAGTCCCACCGGGATACTCGGGCATTACTTCCACCACCTCAAACACCTTGCTGCTCGGGCCCGCTTTGGGCGTTTGTTTCTTCTGTGGAACGGGCATGGCCGTGCCGGAGGTTGTCGAAGGGCCGGCCGATGGTGCCTGCAGGGTGGCAGGCTGTATGGCAGCAGGCGCAGCAGTTGCGGTTACCGGCTCTGCTGCAGGTGTGCCGAGCGACCGTGCCACCAGCTCAATGTTACTCACCAGAAGCAGCCCCGCAGCCACCGGCAGCGCCAGCAGGTACTTCGTTTTCATCCATTCGTGTGTTCTTTTCTTGTTCATCATCATGATTCTTTGCTTTAAAGGTAAAACATAAAAGTTATTAACTACGTCGCCATAGCGCAACTCCGTTTGCAGCGGAGCCTGCACGCAGGGTCGGCAAGCCAGGCTAAGCAGGTGGTACTGGTAGGCTTTGCGCGCGTTTCCTACGGCCACCACATGCTCATCGGCCAGGTATTCAAGATTGATTTTCACTTCCCTCTTCAGCATCCATGCAAAGGGATTGAACCAGCAAAGGATGCTGAACACTTCGGCCACCAGCACGTCTGCCGAGTGCAGTTGTGCGGCATGCGTGCGTTCGTGCACAAGGACATCGGCCAGTTCGCGGCCCGTGAGCGCTTGGGGATTGAGGAATATCCAGCCGAAAAACGAGAACGGACTGCCCTCATCGTCCATAACGCGAACCGTGGTGCCGTCTATCACCTGCCGCGTTGCATGCCTGTTGAGCCGGCAGATGGTAACAACCTGCCACCCGAAGCGCAGCAACAGCAGCGCCACGCCACACAGCCAGACCGCCCAGAGTGCCTGTTGCCAGCTCCAAGCGGATGCTCCGGCATTCACCTCTACCGTTGGCAGCATGATTGCCGCATAGTTCTGTGCCACGGCAACGGCTGCACTGCTGCGCTCCAACCAGTACCCCACATTGAGCAGAGGTATGAGAACCGACAGTACACAGACACCCATCAGGGCGGCACGGCGCCAACCGAAGAAGGTGTCACGACCCAACACGCACTTGTAAAAGGCGTAAAGCAGCACCAAGGCAACATTGACTTTCAATACGTAAACCATCATTTTGCCTCCTCGTTTTCTATTTCCCGGATGATGTCACGCAAGTCTTTCTCCGACAGCTTCTCCTCTTTGGCAAAGAAGGAGACCATCTCTTTGAAAGAATCTCGGAAGTAGTCGCGCACAAAACCCGACATGAACTGCCGCTTGTACTCATTCTCCGCTATGGCCGGTGTATATATATAGGTGTTGCCCCGGCGGCTCTGGGCAACGTAGCCTTTGGCTTTCAGATTGCCTACTACCGACGCCACGGTGGTGTAAGGAGCCTTGGGCTGGCCCAGGGCGTCAACTATCTCGCGCACGGTGCAGCCCTGCAGTCGCCACACTGCCTGCATCACGTCCTCTTCCTGCTTGGTTAGTTTCTCCATATACTTTGTCTTTAGTCCGATGCAAAACTACGAAAAGTTCGTAGATATACCTCATCCGAGAAGTTAAAATAACTAAAACTGGCTAACATTTAACAATTTACGAGCTTTTCGTAGGTAACGGACAAGGAAGAGAAAATCGCCTTCCGGCCGGGCCGAAGCCAGTGAGCCGGGAGGCGATTGGGATGGAGCGGGCAGGCTGAAAGAAAGCTGCCGGGCTGCCGTCAGCCCCCTGCTAAACGCAGGTATAGCCGCCGTCAACGGGCAGCATCACGCCGTTTACGTAGCCGCTCTGGGGCGACGAGAGGAAGAGGGCTGCCGTATCGAGCTCGCCCTCCTCACCATAACGGTCCATGGGGATGGTGGTGTGGGCGTAGTCTTGGAACTGCGGAGACTCCAGCGTGTCCTTGGTAAGGGGCGTCCAGAAGTATCCCGGGCAGATGGCATTCACCGTTATGCCGTAGTGCCCCCACTCTGCAGCCAGGGCGCGCGTCATGTTCACCACGCCTCCCTTGGCGGCATGATAAGGCGCGGAGGGTGCCATCTTGTTGCCAACGAGGCCGTACATGGACGCAATGTTGATGATGCGGCCGTAGCGGGCGGGTATCATGGCCTGCTTGGCCACGGCACGCGCCACGCGGAAAGAACCGAAGAGGTCGATGTCGAGTTCGCGACTGAACTGCTCGTCGGTAATGTCTTCGGC
The DNA here is from genome assembly GCF_900111525.1 of Prevotella sp. kh1p2. Taxonomy (NCBI): domain Bacteria; kingdom Pseudomonadati; phylum Bacteroidota; class Bacteroidia; order Bacteroidales; family Prevotellaceae; genus Prevotella; species Prevotella sp. kh1p2. Next base: position 133,555 of record NZ_FOHY01000008.1, on the reverse strand, counting down.
CGGTGCCACGGCTCCCGTACCGGCGTTGTTGATGAGAATGTCGATGCGGCCGAAACGGTCGAGAGCCTTGCCCACCGTCTCGTTCACCGCCTCCGTACTGGTAATGTCGCAGCGAACGGGCAGCGTCTGCACGCCATAGTCGGCCTCCAGCTGTCTGGCCACCGCGTTAATCAACTCCTCCCTGCGGGCTACGGGGATGATGTTGCAGCCCTGGTTGGCCAGCGCCTTTGCCATCTGCACGCCCAGGCCGGTAGAACAGCCCGTGACCAAGGCCACCTGTCCCGATAAATCGAAGTACTTTTTCATAGTCATTTAGCTTGGTTTACACATGTTATGGTTACTTTTGCAAAGATAGGAAAGATTTTGATACGCTCCTATATTTCGGCATTTTTTTCGTACCTTTGCACCATACAATCACTCAACATCATGACTATCAAGGCATTGTTTTTCGATATCGACGGCACGCTCGTGAGCTTCCGCACCCACCGCATACCGCAGTCAACGGTACGCGCGCTCACCCTCGCCAAGGCCGCCGGCACCCGTATCTACATCTCCACCGGCCGCCCGGTGCCCTTCATCACCAACATCGGGCAGATAGAACACCTCGTCGACGGCTACATAACCAGCAACGGCGCCTACTGCTTTGTTGGTTCCGAGACCGTGAGCTGCCACGAAATGGCGACGGCCGACGTGGAGCGCATTCTCCGCTCGTGCGATACACACCGCCGGCCGGCCGTGGTCGTGGGCACGCGCAACATTGCCGTGTACCGCAACGAGCCCGCTATAGACGAGGTGTTCCGCAAGGGACTGGGGCTGGAAGACTTCCGTTTCGCCCCTCTGGAGCAAGTGATGGCGGAGCCGGTGCTGCAGGTTACGCCTTTTCTGAACCCCGCACAGGAGGCCGGACTCATGGCAGAGCTGCCGCTGTGTACCAGCGGACGGTGGACCGAAGCATTCACCGACATCACCCATCGCGATGCTGACAAGGGGCAGGGACTGCTCGCCGTGGCAGCCCATGAGCACATAGACCTGGCCCGCACGATGGCTTTCGGCGACGGGGGCAACGACATCAGCATCATCCGCGCGGCCGGTGTAGGCGTGGCTATGGGCAATGCCGACGAACAGACGCAGCGCAGTGCCGACTTTGTTACAACGAGTGTAGACCACGACGGCATACGCAACGCCCTGCTGCACTACGGCATCATCGGCGAGTAACGGCCGTTTTGTGGCCGAGAGTTTGCAGTAAACAGGGATTGGGTAGGGGTAAAGGGTGCGGCTTTTGGTAATGAACTGCCACGTAATCATCCCCTCCTCCGCCTCCCCTTTCCAAGGGGAGGATACCAGTTTGATTTGTTCCTAAATCGCTGCTTCCACAGTTCCACTCACCGGCAAGTAAGTTGCAGTAGAATAAACACTCCGTTACTCTGTCTTAAAAAATAAGCAGCCACCCAGCAGGGTGTGGGCGCCAGAGTCTCCTCCCCTTAGAAAGGGGAGGTTAGGAGGGGATGATTTACGCAGCAAGTTGCAGTAAGCAGACCGGCAAGTTAAATTCTGCAAAACAATAAAAAACACCCTGTTACCCTGTCTCCAGAAAGCACCACCCGGCTTGGAGATATGCTTCAAGCCCCCTGAACGATACCTTTAAGGGGCTTGAAGGATATGTTCAAGGGCCTTGAATGGCACCTCTTGTTTTCTTGCTCGTAAGTTGTTGAAATTCAATAGCTGGCTTGCTACAGGTTTGCTCGTTATTTTTAAAGACAGAGTAACAGAGTGTTTTTTCAGCTGCTTGTTGTTTCCTGCTATTTTGCTGCTGGTTTTTAAGACAGAGTAACAGAGTAGTTTTTCCTGCTGCTGAAGGTTTGCTGCATAGCGGGAGCGAGCAGGCAACAGTTCGCAAGAAGACAAACTGGCATCCTCCCCTTGGAAAGGGGAGGCGGAGAAGGGGATGACCGGGGAGCCTACCTCTACCCTCGTAACCTGTGAATTGTGAATGATGAATTGTGAATTAGCTCCCCGCAGCTTGCAAAATCATCCCCTCCTAACCTCCCCTTTCTAAGGGGAGGAACCGCTGCTGCAGGTTTCCTGCTGTTTTGCTGCTGGTTTTTAAGACAGAGTAACAGAGTAGTTTTTCCTGCTGCTGTGGGTTTGCTGCATAGCGGGAGCGAGCAGGCAACGGTTCAGAAGAAGACAAACTGGTATCCTCCCCTTGGAAAGGGGAGGCGGAGGAGGGGATGACCGGGGAGCCTACCTCTACCCTCGTAACCTGTGAATTGTAAATGATGAATTGTGAATTAGCTCCCCGCAGCTTGCAAAATCATCCCCTCCTAACCTCCCCTTTCTAAGGGGAGGAACCACTGCTGAAACTCTCTTGCTAATTAGTTGCTGATTATTAAAGACAGAGTAACAGAGTAGTTTTCCGGTTGCTACGTGGTTGCTGGTTTCCTGCTGTTCTTCTTTACCAGGCGCGAAGAGCCCGGACGGGAGAGAAGAAAAAAACAGGCAGGAGGACTGATATTTTAGAGCGAGAACTGAACTATTAACCTAAAAAACACTATCTTTGCATCACCAAAACTAACATGATGCAAAAAACACTCGCCTTTTCCAATAAGGCACTCTCCAAGGAGGTGCGCGACTACGCGATGATAGCCGTTGCCATGATGTCTTACGGCATAGGGTGGACCATCTTCCTGCTGCCCAACAACATTACCACAGGTGGCGTGCCGGGCATTGCCTCGGTGGTTTTCTGGGGCACGGGCTTTCCCGTCCAGGCCACTTACTTTGGCATCAACGCCATTCTCCTGCTCATTGCACTGAAGATACTGGGCTGGAAGTTCTGCGTAAAAACCATCTACGCCGTGGCCTTACTCACCCTTATCCTGCAGTTCGGGCAGACCTGGGCCAGCGGTCTCAGGCTGCTGCATGACCAGCCCTTCATGGCAAGCATCATCGGAGCGATATTCACCGGCAGCGGCATCGGGCTGGGGCTGGCCTTCAACGGCTCCACAGGCGGCACGGACATCGTGGCCGCCATCGTGAACAAGTACCGCAACATATCGCTTGGAAGGGTCATCATGTTCATCGACATCATCATCATCACCTCCAGCTATCTGGTGTTCCACAACTGGGAACAGGTAATTTACGGCTACGTGGTGCTGTGGGTTTCCAGCTTCTGTATAGACCAGGTGGTGATGGCCATGCGCCGTTCGGTGCAGTTCTTCATCATCTCCGAGAAGTACGAGGAGATTGGCCACCGCATCAACATGGACCCACACCGCGGCGTGACGGTGGTCAACGCGCAGGGATTCTTCAGTGGCAAGGAGGTAAAGATGCTCTTCGTGCTGGCCAAGAAGAGCGAGAGCCAGAAGATATTCCAGCTCATCAACGACATCGACCCGCACGCCTTCGTGAGCCAGAGCGCCGTGATAGGCGTGTACGGAGAGGGGTTCGACAAGTTCAAGGTGCGTACCAAACGCTACCAGAACTAACCGCCTGAAGGCACGGACGCATGGACGACAAGGCTTACTTACAGGAACTCATCAGCCAGGGCGAGCACAGCCAGCAGGACTTCAAGTACAAGGTGGAGGACGCGCCGAAGCTGGCCAGGTCGGTATCGGCATTTGCCAATACCGGCGGCGGACGCTTGCTGATAGGCGTGAGAGACGACGGAGAGATAGCGGGCGTACGCTCCGAGGAGGAAATCTACATGATGCACAAGGCCGCCTACAAGTATTGCAGGCCCGAGGCCGACATCAACTTCAAGACCTGCCATGCCGACGGCCGCACCGTGGTGATAGCCACCATCCCGCCGGCAACGGCCAAACCCGTTTGCGCTCTCGACGAGCAAGGCGAGAGCACGGCCTATGTGCGCGTGCGGGATGAGAACATCGTGGCCTCTCCCGTGCTCATCGAAATGTGGAAACAGGAACAACGGCAGGAGAACATGATGCCCTACACCGACACCGAATCGAACCTGATGGAGATGATGAGGCTCAATCCGCACCAGCCGCTGCAGGTAATCTCAAAGATTGCACATATCAAACGCTTCATCGTTATCAAGATTTTGGCCCGCCTCATCCGCTACGACATCGTGGCGTGGGAGTACGACGGCGAGGACTTCCTGTTCTCGCTCAGGTAACCGGAGCTGTGCTTCAGCTGTGCCGCCGGATGCCGGCAGCCGTGGCGGACATAACCACCGGAAGGCTACACCTTACTATATGATACGACAAAAGGGGAACTCTGAGCTCAGAATTCCCCTTTTGCTATATCGTTGCCACAGCCATGCGGCTGCGCTGCCTGCCTACTGCTGGCTCTCTTCCGGCGCCTTGTCGATGAGGTCCATGAACTGATCGAGCTTAGGCGTGATGATAATCTGCGTGCGGCGATTACGCTGTTTGCCCAGCTCGGTGTCGTTGGCGGCCAGCGGGTTGTACTCGCCACGGCCTCCTGCTGTAAGGCGCTTGGGCGCTACACCGAAGTGATCCTGCAGGTACTGGACCACCGACGAGGCCCGCAGACATGACAAGTCCCAGTTGTTCCGGATGTTGCGCATCGACGGCGAGGCCGTGTTAATGGGCACGTTGTCGGTGTTTCCCTCGATAAGAACATCGTAGTCTTTGTAGTCCATGATGATTTTGGCAATCTTGCTCAGGGTCTCCTCGGCGCGGTCATTTATCTCATAAGAGCCGCTCTTGTACAGCATGTTGTCGGCCAGGCTGATGTACACCACGCCTTTCAGCACCTGCACGTCAACTTCCTTCAGTTCTTCCTTGCTCAAGGAGCGGGTCAGGTTGTTGGTCAGAACCATGTTCAGAGAGTCCGACTTGCTCTTAACTTCCACCAAATGGCGGATGTACTGGTTGCTCTCATTTATCTGGTCAACCAGCTTGGAGATGTTGATATTGTTGGAGTTGGTATTGGCCAGGCTCCTGTCGAGTGAGCCTTGCAGGGCTGCATAGTCCTTTTTCTGCTGGGCGAGCTGGTCCTCCAGGCTCGTTACGCGTGCCTGGCTGGCTGCCAGCTGCTCCTTGGCATCCTGGTAATCGGCCGTCAGCTGGCGGTTTTCTGACTGGCAATTGGCCAGATCTTTCTTGCTTGCACAGCCCGTGAAAAGCAATACGCCGGCCATCATCGACAGCACCAAAACTTTGTTTCGTGTCATATTCATAAGGTGTTTAAGTTAATACTCACGTTTGCAAATTTACTAATAAGATGCTCAAAACGGCCCTCAGCTTAATCACTTTAGCTTATTTTAACCACAAAACGCACCAAATCATTCTTTTTTACTATCTTTGCAGCATATTTTTTAAGCAAATGGAGAATCAGCGAATCAAAGGACATGCCGCCGTGTTTGGCGCAAACATCATCTTCGGACTGGGAGTTCCGGTAACCAAACTGCTGCTCGACGAGTGGGTAACGCCGATGGGCTACATGTTCACCCGCTGCCTGGGAGCCGCCCTCATCTTCTGGGCCGTCTCCCTGTTCCTGCCCAAAGAGAAGGTTGAAAGGCGCGACCTGATGGTCATCATGGCAGGAGGACTGCTGGGATTTGTCATCTCGCAGACCCTTACTGCATGGGCCCTGACGTACACAACGCCCGTTTACTTCTCGCTCATAGCCACGCTCACGCCCGTTGCTACCATGCTCATGGCGGCGCTGTTCATCAGCGAGAAGATTACGTCCAGCAAGTTCCTGGGCGTTGCGGTGGGCATAGCAGGCGCGCTGCTCATGGTCTTCAAGGGCTGGCAGGGGGGCTCGGGAAAGGACGACCTGCTGGGCATCACGCTCGCCGTATTGAGTCTGCTGACGTGGGCCATCTACCTTATCATTACGCGAAAGGTGAGCCAGAAGTACACTGCCGTTACGCAGATGAAGTGGGTTTTCCTTGTGTCAACCGTGGCCGTGCTGCCCTTTGCCTCGATAGAATTCGGGCAGCAGAAGCTCTACTCGGCTGCCTGGGAGTGGAGCGGCGTGCTGGAGATGGCCTTCATCGTTATCTTCGCAACCGTTGCGGGCTACTTTGCCATCCCCTACGCCATGCGCTATCTCAAAGCCACAACGGTGAGTATATACACCAACCTGCAGCCTGTGGTGGCCTCGTTCGTGGCCTTCGCCCTCGGCCAGGACGTGCTCACATGGGACAAACCCGTAGCGCTGGTGCTGGTGCTGCTGAGCGCCTGGATTGTTACCCGGCAAAACCAATGAGGACACCCCACAAAACCAATAAGAAAAGGAGAAAAAGATGATGAGGAAATCTGTTACATATTTATTGCTTGCACTGCTCTCTTGCAGCCTGCCGATGGCTGCTGCCGACGGCCCGGCAGTGGAGGAAGGCGTCTCTCAGGCACTGGCCGAATACCGCAGCCTGCATGTTGACGACGTTATCTACAACCTGAGTTTCACCATTCCCGAGCGCCGGGAGCAGAAGCTGCAGGGAACAGCAGAGATACTGTTCAAGTACGACGGCGATGCCGACCTGCAGCTCGACTTCAGCGGCTACGCCTTTCCGGCCGAGTGCTACATCAACGACAAGCTGCACAGTGTGAAGTGGGAGCAGGGCCACATCATCCTGCCCAGGCGACTGCTCGTGCAGGGCGGCAACGTGGTGAGGCTGGAGTTTCTGCCTGCCGACAAGGCTCTGAACCGCAGCGACGACTATCTCTACACCCTCTTTGTGCCCGCTCTGGCCCGCAGCGTGTTCCCCTGTTTCGACCAGCCCGACATCAAGGCCACCTTCAAGTTGCACCTCACGGTGCCCGAGGGGTGGCAGACCATGAGCTCCGACCTAAGCCGTCCGCTGCCCACCTACCTGTTCTCGTTTGTTGCGGGCAGGTTCCACGAGGCCACGGCAACGCGCGGCGGCCGCACGCTACGTGCCCTCTACCGCGAGAGCGACCCGCAGAAAGTGGCGCAGCTGGATAAGATTTTCGATGCCGCTGCACTCTCCCTCGACTGGATGGAGCACTATACAAACATACGTTACCCCTTCAGCAGCTACGGCTTCGTGGTGCTTCCGGGCTATCAGTTCGGCGGAATGGAGCACCCGGGAGCCATCCAGTTCCTCGACAAAACCATCTTCCTGGGCAACAACCCCACCCCCGACGAGGAGCTGAAGCGCATGGAACTCATTGCTCATGAGACCGCTCACATGTGGTTCGGAGACCTGGTAACGATGAAATGGTTCAACGACGTGTGGACCAAAGAGGTGTTTGCCAACTTCATGGCGTCAAAGATTGTGCGCCTGCAGTTCCCCGGCATAGACCACGACCTGAACTTCCTCAAGGCCCACTACGTGCCTGCACTCTCCACCGACCGTACCGACGGCACCCACGCCATCCAGCAGTCGCTGGTCAACCTCAAGGATGCGGGGCTGCTGTACGGCAACATCATTTACCACAAGGCGCCCATCATGATGCGCAAGCTCGAGCAGCTCATGGGCGAGGAGGCACTGCAGAAAGGCCTGCAACGATACCTGCTGAAATATGCGTTCAAGAATGCAACGTGGGACGACCTCATCCGCACGCTCCTCGAAGAAGCCCCGCAGGCCGACGTAACGGGATTTTCGGAGGCCTGGGTAAAGCAGAAAGGCCTGCCCACCATTACCACCGAGGTGGAAAACAACCAGCTGGTGGTGCGCCAGCAGGACCCCTACAAGCGCGGCCTGCTGTGGCAGCAGCGCTTCAAAGTGGGGCTCTTCTACGGCGAGGCAGAACCCATAGAGGTGGTTGATGTGAACATGCAGCAGGCCGAAGTGCGCATTCCGCTGGCCCGAAAGCCCTACGCCGTGATACCCAACTACGACGGTAGCGGCTACGGAAGGTTCGTAAACGGCGAGAACAGTGCCGCCGTAGAGGAGCTCTCCTGGCAGCTCATGCCGGCCGAACTGAACCGTTACGCCGCCGTGATGACCTACTACGAGAACTACCAGCTGCGGCAAATCAAGGCGGGCGAGTTCCTGAACAAGATGAACACCTACCTCATGAACGAGAGCAACCCGCTCATGGCATCGACGCTGTGCAGCTACATCAACTCCGTGAGTGCTGACCTGGGGAAGCACGACCACGAGTTTTTTGAGTACTTTCTCTATAACGACGCCGTGCAGCATCCGCTGTCCTCGGTGCGCCAGCAGATGATGCGCAGCCTCTCGCAGACGGCCACCTCGCCCACCGTTGTGGCCGACCTGTACAAGCTCTGGCAGCAACAGAGCGACCCGCTGCTCAACGAGCGCGACTACACCCGCATGGCCTGGCACCTGGCCATCGTACTGCCGGAGCAGTGGCAGCAGATTGTCAGCACCCAGCGCGGCCGCCTGCACGATGCCGACCAGCTGCGGGAGTTCGACTTAGTGGCGCGTGCCTGCAACCCCGACTGGGCCGTGCAGAAGCAGCTCTTCAGGTCGCTGTTGGAGCCGGAGAACCGCAGCGTGGAGCCGTGGGCTACGGAGATGCTGGCGCTGTTGAGCTGTCGGGAGCGCGAACCCATGAACAACGACATGCTGTTATACGGCCTCAACGAGCTGCTGGAGATACAGCGCACGGGCGACATCTTCTTTCCAACCAACTGGCTCGATGCCCTTCTCTCGGCTCACCGCAGTCAGGACGCCAAGCGCAGGGTGCAAACGTTTATCGACATCAGCAAGAACTATCCCCCCGCCCTGATGAACAAGATTAAGCAGGCGGCCCATCCGCTGCTTACGCGGGCCCACGATTAGCCCCCCGCTCCGGCCGCTCGGCCACCCGGCCGGCCACCTCTCGCGCAACGCCCGTGTACAGGCGGCTTTGGCGGAGCTATGCTTCAAGAGGCCTGAAGGATACTTCCAAGGCGCCTGAAGCATAGGTTCAAGCCCCTTGAACGGCATCTCCAGCTTTGCGGGTTGCCAGGAGGATGCCCACAGCCCGTTTCCGTCGGCCGGCCTAAATGGCCGGAGAGGCGAAGTCGAAACCGCTGAACGGTACGGAGAGAAGAAACGGAACGCCCGGCCGGTACGACCTCACAAATCCCTTTTTCGGCGCTAATTTACCGCTTATTCTCTTCGGCGAATCGTTTTTTTGCATTATCTTTGCAATCAGAAACATTACCTATTAATATTCTGAAATATGATTCTTTTCTTTAAAACGCAGAAAGATCACGTGATTGCCACAGAGGTAGACCACCGCCCCAACAGGCAGGAGACTGACGAACTTTGCTGGCTTTACGGCGACGCAACTTGTCTGGAAGACCAGGAACTCACAGGTTTCTACGTGGGACCGCGCCGCGAGATGATTACGCCTTGGAGCACAAATGCCGTTGAGATTACCCAGAACATGAGCCTCAGCGGCATTTCGCGTATTGAGGAATACTTCCCCGTGAGCTCTGAAGAGGCTGACTACGACCCCATGCTGCAGCGCATGTACAAGGGTCTGGACCAGCATATCTTCACCGTAAACCATGACCCGGAGCCCATCAAGTACGTGGACAACATCGAGCAATACAACGAGGAAGAGGGTCTGGCGCTATCGCCGGAAGAGATAGACTACCTGCACAGCATCGAAAAACAGAACGGCCGCAGGCTTACGGACTCTGAGATATTCGGCTTCGCACAGATAAATTCGGAGCACTGCCGGCACAAGATATTCGGCGGAACATTCATCATAGACGGCCAGGAGATGGAGAGCTCGCTCTTCAACCTCATCAAGAAGACCACCAAGGAGAACCCCGGAAAGATACTCTCGGCCTACAAGGACAACGTGGCCTTTGCCCAGGGACCCGTCATCGAGCAGTTTGCACCGCGCGACCAGAGCACGGCCGACTACTTCGAGGTGCAGGACATAGAGAGCGTTATATCGCTCAAAGCCGAGACGCACAACTTTCCAACGACGGTAGAACCCTTTAACGGCGCCGCCACCGGTACGGGTGGAGAGATACGCGACCGCATGGGAGGCGGCACGGGGTCATGGCCCATTGCCGGCACTGCTGTGTACATGACGGCTTACCCGCGCCTTGACGGCGGGCGTAAGTGGGAAGACATCCTGCCCGTTCGCAAGTGGCTGTACCAGAGCCCGGGGCAAATACTCATCAAGGCGTCCAACGGCGCCAGCGACTTCGGCAACAAGTTCGGGCAGCCACTCATAACTGGGTCGGTGCTGACCTTTGAACATCAGGAGGACGGACAGAAGCTGGGCTACGACAAGGTCATCATGTTGGCCGGCGGCGTAGGCTACGGCAAGAAGCGCGACTGCCTGAAGAAAGAACCCCAGAAGGGCAACCAGGTGGTGGTGGTAGGCGGCGACAACTACCGCATAGGCCTGGGCGGAGGCAGCGTGTCGTCGGTAGACACGGGCCGCTACAGCAACGGCATTGAGCTGAACGCCATCCAGCGCGCCAACCCGGAGATGCAGAAGCGCGCCTACAACCTCGTGCGCGCACTGGTAGAGGAGGACAGCAACCCCGTTGTAAGCATACACGACCACGGCTCGGCAGGCCATCTGAACTGCCTCTCGGAACTCGTTGAGGACTGCGGAGGCGAGATTGACATGGCCCGCCTGCCCATAGGCGACAAGACGCTGAGCGCCAAGGAGATTATTGCCAACGAGAGCCAGGAGCGCATGGGGCTGCTCATTGACGAGAAACACCTGGACCACGTGAAGCGTATAGCCGAGCGCGAGCGCGCCCCGATGTACGTTGTGGGCCACACAACGGGCGATGCACACTTCTCGTTCGTGCAGTCCGACGGCCAGAAACCGTTCGACCTGGACGTTGCACAGATGTTCGGCCACTCGCCGAAAACCATCATGAAGGATGATACTGTAGCTCATCACTACGAGAATGTAACCTATTCGCAAGACAAGATAGATGAATATCTGGACGGCGTTCTGCAGCTGGAAGCCGTTGCCTGCAAGGATTGGCTCACCAATAAGGTGGACCGTTCGGTGACTGGTAAGGTGGCCCGCCAGCAGTGCCAGGGGCAGTTGCAGTTGCCGCTGTCGGACTGCGGCGTGGTAGCCCTCGACTACCGAGGCCGCAAGGGCATAGCAACGGCGCTGGGACATGCCCCGCAGGCAGGCCTTGCTTCGCCCGAGGCAGGCTCCGTACTCTCCGTGGCAGAAGCGCTCACCAACATCGTCTGGGCTCCCATTGCCACCGATGAAGAGCATCCCTCGCCCGTTCAGAACCTGAGTCTGAGCGCCAACTGGATGTGGCCTTGCCGCAGTCAGAAGGGCGAGGATGCCCGGCTCTACAGCGCCGTAAAGGCCCTGTCGGACTTCTGCTGCGCATTGGGAGTCAACGTGCCTACGGGCAAGGACAGCCTCTCCCTTAGCCAGCAGTACCCCGGCGGCGACAAGATTATATCGCCGGGAACGGTCATCGTGACCAGCGGTGGCGAGGTCTCCGACGTACGCAAGGTCGTTTCGCCCGTGCTGGTGAACGACAAACGGTCGGCTCTTTACCACATCGACTTCAGCTTCGACGCCCAACGGCTCGGCGGAAGCGCCTTTGCACAGACACTGGGCAAGGTGGGCAGCGACGTTCCTACGGTGAAGAATGCCGAATACTTTGCCGATTGCTTCAATGCGGTGCAGGCTCTCATCAACAAGGGATGGGTGATGGCAGGCCACGACATCAGTGCAGGCGGCCTCATCACCACGTTACTTGAAATGACGTTTGCCAACACCGAGGGCGGCATTCACGTGAACCTGCACGACATAGCAGATGATGACATCGTTAAAACGCTGTTTGCAGAAAATCCGGGCGTGGTCATCCAGGTGAGCGAAGAACACAAGAACGAAGTGAGAACCTATCTGGAAGAGTGCGGGGTTGGCTTCGCACGCATCGGCTATCCTACCCCCAAGAGCCGCAAGATAGTAGTAGTGAAGGGCCAGTTCGAGCACGAATTCGACATTGATGCACTGCGCGACACGTGGTACTCCACATCTTTCCTGCTCGACGAGAAGCAAAGCAAGAACGGCATGGCTAAGAAGCGGCTGCAGAACTACAAGAAGCAGCCGGTCGAAATGAAGTTCAACAGCAGCTTCAAGGGCAGGTTGAGCCAGTTCGGTCTTAATCCCGACCGCCGCAACCGCACGGGAGTGAAGGCCGCCATCATACGCGAGAAGGGCACCAACGGCGAACGTGAGATGGCTTACGCGCTCTGGCTGGCCGGCTTCGACGTGAAGGACGTGATGATGACCGACCTCATCAGCGGCCGCGAGAACTTGGAAGAGGTGAACATGATTGTGTTCTGCGGCGGTTTCTCCAACTCCGATGTGCTCGGCTCGGCCAAAGGTTGGGCGGGCGCGTTCCTGTACAATCCCAAGGCCAAAGAGGCCCTCGACAGGTTCTACTCACGCCAAGACACGCTCAGCCTGGGCATCTGCAACGGCTGTCAGCTGATGGTCGAGCTCAATCTCATCAACCCCGAGCACGCTCACCGCGCCCACTTGACGCACAACGTGAGCCAGAAGTTCGAGAGTGCTTTCCTCGGTCTGACCATTCCGAAGAATGACAGCGTGATGTTCGGAAGCCTGAGCGGCAGCAAACTTGGCCTGTGGGTAGCCCACGGAGAGGGACGTTTCTACCTGCCGGAGCCCGAAGACCGCTACAATATCATTGCCAAGTACAACTACGCCGGCTATCCAGGAAACCCCAACGGGTCCGACTACAACGTGGCCGGAATATGCTCCGCAGACGGCCGCCACTTGGCTATGATGCCGCATCCGGAGCGTGCCGTGTTCCCCTGGCAGCAGGCCTGGTACCCCGCCGAGCGGCGTGCAGACGAGATAACGCCGTGGATGGAGGCTTTTGTCAACGCCCGCAAGTGGATAGAAAAGCATCAAAATGGATAAGTTCTATACAGAGTCGTTCAAGACGTTCTTCAAGATTGGCGCCTTCACCCTTGGCGGTGGATACGCCATGATACCTATTATAGAAGAGGAGGTGGTGAACAAACGCAAGTGGATTGACAAGGAGGAGTTTCTCGACCTGATAGCTATCGCGCAGAGTTGTCCGGGAGTTTTCGCCGTCAACATCAGCACTTTCATCGGCTACAAGATGCGACGGACGCCCGGAGCCATTGCCACCACCTTCGGCACGGCACTGCCCTCGTTCCTCATCATCCTGTGTATAGCGATGTTCTTCCACCGCTTCATGGACGTTGCCTGGGTGGCCGACATGTTCCGGGGCATCCGTCCGGCCGTGGTGGCGCTTATCGCCGTGCCCACGTTCAACCTGGCCAAGAGTGCCCATATCACGCTGGTAAACTGCTGGATACCCATCGCCTGCGCCCTGCTGATATGGGGATTGGGCGTCAACCCCATCTATATCATCATCGCCGCAGGCATCTGCGGCTTCCTGTACGGCAAATTCCTGAAACCCACAGAGCCATGATTTACCTCTCACTGTTCATCACTTTCTTCGAGATAGGCCTCTTCGGGTTCGGCGGGGGCTATGGCATGCTGTCGCTCATACAGACGGAGACGGTGGTGCATCATCACTGGCTGTCGTCTGCGGAGTTTACGAACATCGTGGCCATCAGCCAGATGACGCCCGGCCCTATCGGCATCAACTCCGCCACCTACTGCGGTTACACGGCCGTACACAATGCCGGCTACAACGGCGCCTTGGCCATGCTGGGCTCTGCGGTGGCCACGTTTGCCCTCGTGCTGCCGTCGCTCATCCTGATGATACTCATCAGCAAGATGTTCGTCAAGTACATGAACACGGCCCCGGTGCAGAGCGTTTTCATGGGTCTGCGCCCCGCCGTGGTGGGTCTGTTGGCCGCTGCCACGCTGTTGCTCTGCAACGCCGAGAACTTCGGTTCGCCCATGGTGAACCCCTGGCAGTTCTGGATTAGCATGGCACTCTTCGCTGCCACCTTCGTGGGAACTAAGTGGATGAAGATTAACCCCATCAAGATGATTTGCTTTGCGGCCTACGCAGGACTGATGCTGCTATACTGACAGAGGTGGAGAAGCGCGAAATCAGAGGATATTCAGAGGCCATTCTCTCGGCTGCATCGTTTGGTACCATCCCGCTGTTCAGCGTACCCGTGCTGGCTGCAGGCATGAACCTGCCGTCGCTCCTGGTCTACCGCTTCGGCTTCGGGTGCCTGTTCATGCTCGCCATTCTGCTCTTCAACGGGCACCACCTGCACATCCGTTGGGGCGACGCACTGCGACTGAGCTTCATGGCTCTGCTCTACGCGGCCTCTGCCGTGTGCCTCATCACGGGCTACAGCTACATGCCCAGTGGCATAGCCACCACCTTGCTGTTCTCCTACCCAGTGTGGACGGCCCTGCTCATGCTTGTTTTCTTCCACCAGAAGCTCACCTGGCAAACGGCCGTTGCCATTGTGCTGGCCTTCTCGGGCGTATTCTTTTTATCGGGCATTGGGCAGGATGGCAGCATTACTTCTGCCGTCGGACTGGTCTTAGAATTGCTTTCAGGACTGGCCTACGCCATCTACATGGTCACTTTTCCACGCATGCGGGTGAGCAAGATGCCCTCGCTGAAGGTGAACTTCTATGTCTTCTTCATGGCCATGCTCATGTTGTTGCTCTACGGAGCCTTCACTTCAGGAGGCCTGCAGCCCGTGGGCACCGGGCAGAACCTCATCAACCTCCTGCTCTTAGGACTGCTTCCCACCACCGTGAGCAATGTTTCGCTCATCATGGCCCTCAAGCTCGTAGACAGCACTCACGTGGCTGTGCTCGGCGCTTTCGAGCCTCTTACGGCCATGCTCATCGGTATCTTCGTGTTTGGCGAGCCGTTCACGGTCCCCATTGTCATCGGTTTCCTGCTCATCATCACGGCAGTAGTGATACTGGTGGGTAAGTGAGGGCCTACCCAACCCTCCCAAAGGGAGGGAGTCATAGGCATTAGATAGCTTTTTTCCCTCCCTTTGGGAGGGTCGGGATAGGCTCTTTTTTTATCGTGCGACACTTGTCGAACAATCGTGTGACAGTTGTCGAATTCATGTGCGACACTTGTCGAAAGTTCCCGAAGCATAGCTTTTGCACTCTCAACGCACATTTTTCACACCCGCAACGCACGCTTTCTACTACCTTCATGCGTCCTAAAACAAAAACAGCTCTCCGCCGGGGAGAGCTGTAGACAGATGCAGCGAGAGGGCTGCCTTAAAATTCCAGTATCATGGTTTGCCGGCCCGAGAGGGCAATGTCCTTGTCCAAGGCCACCTTGCGGCCAGTCAGTACATCGGTTGCCTGCTTGTGGTTGCCAATTACTTCAGCATAGCGGGCCACGCTCATGGTAGCAGCAGAGGAGGTGCCGTTGAGTATCGTGAGCGCCGTCTTGCCGCCATACTGGCGTGCGATGACGTAAACGCCGCCGTAAGGGATGAACTGCACCTGGCTGCCTTCGGTTATGAGCTTGTTGTTTTGGCGCCAGTGCAGCAGCCGGCTCACCCAGTTGAACATCGCGTTCTCGGCTTCCGTGCGCCCTGCTGCTGTAAAGCAGTCGTGCTTGTCGCCCGGAAATCCGCCCGGAAAGTCCTTTCGCACGTTGCCGTCTGTTACCTCCTTGGTGCCGTTCATCAGCACCTCGGTGCCGTAGTACAGCTGCGGAATGCGGTTCATGGTGAGCAGCAGCGCGTAAGCCTGCTGCAAGAGGAGCGTGTCCTGGCCGCCGGCGAGGAAGCGGTCGGTATCGTGGTTCTCGATGAAAGCGAGCACATGAGAGGGGTCCTCGTACAGATAATCGTAGCAGAGGCTGTTGTAGATGCGGTTCAGTCCGTTCCACCAGCCGTCGGTTTCCTCGTGCTTGGCCTTGTCGAGCTTGTCGAAGAAGCTGAAGTCCATTACCGTTTTAAGGTAGCTGTCGTGCTTAGCCAGCCGACTGCCTTTCTGGAAACGGGCCGTGTAGGCAGGCTCCGTGACCCATGTTTCGCCCACCACGTTGAAGTTGGGGTATTCAGTATCGAGGGTCTTCATCCACTGCGCCATCGCGTCATAGTCCGCATAAGGATAGGTATCCATGCGTATGCCGTCGATGCCGGCCGTCTCTATCCACCAGATACTGTTCTGGATGAGGTACCGCATGACGTGCGGATTGCGCTGGTTGAGGTCGGGCATGGTGGGCACGAACCACCCGTCAACGGTTTCGCGCTTGTCTATCTGGCTGGCGTAGGGGTCGAGTACGGGCGTTAGTTTGTAGCTGGTTTGCAGATACTTGGACTTAGCCGTGCCGCTGTTTTCGGCAAAGCCCGTTGCCGGATGGCGCCCGTTGGGGCCTTTCTCCTGCAGCCACTCTGGCGTGTTGAACCAGTCGCGGCTCGGCATATCCTTGACCCAGGGGTGCTCGAAGCCGCAGTGGTTGAATATCATGTCCATTACCACCTTGAGTCCATGTTGGTGGGCGTCGCCTACCAGACGGCAATACTCGTCGTTGGTACCGAAGCGCGGGTCTACGCGATAGTAGTTGGTCGTGGCATAACCGTGGTAGGTGCTGTAGCCGCCACGGTCGGGCGAGTCGTTCTCCAATATGGGTGTAAACCACAGGGCGGTTACACCCAGCTGGTTGAAGTAGTCCAGGTGGCTGCGTATGCCTTCCAGATTGCCGCCATGACGCAGGCTCGGGGCCGAGCGGTCTACCTTGTACTGCGCCATGCCTTTGGTGTTGCCCTGCTTGGTGGGAGCATAAGCAAAACGGTCGGGCATGAGCAGGTAGAGCGCGTCGGCAATGGTGAAGCCTTGGCGTTTGTCGCCTGCCATCCCGCGTTCTTTCAGCTGGTACCTCACGTTTTGCGTGGAGCCGTTCTGTGAGAACTTAAGAGTCATATCCCCACTCTTAGCTCCGGAGAGGTTGAGATATACGAGCAAGTAGTTTGGAGAGTCTAAACGAGCGACAGAATCGATGCGAACGCCAGGATAGTTTGTTACAACCTCTGCATTTCGCACATCCTTCCCGTACACCAGCAACTGCAGGTTGGCATCCTTGAGGCCGACATACCAGTCGGCCGGTTCAATCTTGTCTATCTTTATAGCTGCGTTCGCATTCATTGCCAACAGCCCTGCAAAGAGGGCGAATAAAAGGATTTGTTTCTTCATCTTAATTATGTATTATCAATGCCGACTGCGGGTCGACAACCACTTTGCCGCCTTCCATCCGGCCCAAACCGTTCTCATTGATTACGCCATCACAGCAAACAACCGTATAACTGCCTGCAGGAACCTCTATCTCGCGTGGTTCCGGGTTGCCGTTCAGCACCACTATGATGTTTTGCCAGCTGTCTCCGGCCAGCTTGCCGTTTAGTGTGAAAGCTACCAGACACGGCTGCGAAGGCAGAAAATCAAGAACTTCACGAACCTTGTTCGCATCTCCCAAGCGGAATGCAGGGTGGCTCTTGCGCAGCCCGATGAGGTTCTTGTAATAACTGAACACCTGCGGGTAGCGCTGCAGGTTATTCCAATCGAGATGATTGATGCTGTCGGGAGACTCGAAACTGTTGTGTACCCCTTTCTTGTTTCGCAGCATTTCCTCGCCCGAGAGCATAAAAGGCACTCCCTGCGAGGTAAATACCGCGGTTTGTGCCAGCAGGTCGAGGCGGATGAGTTCGTCATCCTTTATGCCGGGAATGGAGGCACGCAGGCGGTCGGTAAGACACATGTCGTCGTGGCAGCTCACGTAACTCATCATCTGCACAGGCTCCAGCGCCCAAGGTGTTTTGGTGTAGTTCACCTTTGAATAGTCAACATCAGGGTGGGCAATCATGCCGGCAATGCCGGCCTTCACGCTCTCTTCCTCGCCCGGAATGCCGGCCAGGAAGGCGCCCTTCGTATCATCGGAGAACGGTCCACGCAGTGCATCGCGCAGCTCATCGCTAAAGGCGGCAATGCCGGGCAGCTGCTGCATGTGGGCTTTCACGGACAACTTATCGGCCGGATAGGCACAGGTGCCGGCGCTCCAGCCCTCTCCGTAGACGAAGATAGAGGGATCAATTCGGGACAGTTCGGCACGTATCAGGTTCATGGTCTCCATGTCGTGCACACCCATGAGGTCGAAGCGGAAGCCGTCGATGTGGTATTCGCTGACCCAATACTTCACGCTCTCGAGCATGAACTCGCGCATCAGCGGCTTTTCGGAGGCCGTCTCGTTGCCGCAACCGGAGCCGTCGGAGTAGGTTCCGTCGGCCTTTTTGCGGTAAAAATAATCGGGATACGTGCGCTGGAAGTTGCTGTGCTCGATATCATAGGTATGGTTATACACCACGTCGAGTATGACTCTGATGCCTGCCTTGTGCAGAGCCTGCACCATGAGTTTGAACTCGCGGATGCGTGTCAGTGGGTTATAGGGGTCGGTACTGTACGAACCTTCGGGCACGTTGTAGTTCACCGGGTCGTAGCCCCAGTTGTACTGCGGCTGCGAGAGCTTGGTTTCATCTACCGATCCAAAGTCGTACGAGGGCAGGATATGCACGGCATTGATGCCCAGCTCCTTTAAATGCGCAATGGCCTTGGGCTCCGTTAGCGCCAGGAACTTGCCCTTGTGCACGAGCCCGGAAGAAGCATCGATGGAGAAATCGCGGTGGTGCAGTTCGTAGACAACAAGGTCGGCAGGCGATTGCAAGGCCGGGCGGACATCGCCCTCCCACCCCTGCGGGTTGGTTGTGGCCATGTCTACAATGGCTCCGCGCTTGCCGTTCACTCCCACGGCCTTGGCAAACACGCCCGGCGTTTCGCACCACGACTTCTTATCGCCCGATATATCAAAGGTGTAGAAACGCCCTTTGAGGTCGGCCTTCACCACAGTTTGCCACGTGTCATTGCCTGTCCGCTTCATGCGCACCGTGCGTTCGGGCTTGGCAGAAAGCGCATCGGGATAGATGCGCACCACCACCTTGCGGGCCGACGAGGGTGCATGGAGCCTGAAAACAGTCTGCCCCGGACTGTAGGAAACCTCGTTGAAGGTGTCCTGAGCCTGGGCAGAATGGATGGTGAATGCTGCAAATGCAGTCATAAAGAGGGTTTTCAAATTCATAGGTTGGCAGTTTATAGCATTCTTCATTGAGTGCCTTGGCGGGCCTGATGCCTCACTTCGCCTTCAGTGAAACGGCGAAACCGCCGCCCGGAGCCTCAGTGAGACGGAGCACGTCTCCACGCTTCACCGTGCGGTGAGTGATGGTATAGGCCTTCGGATTCTTGTCGAACGAGGCGTTGCCGGCATCGGCGTAGATGGCGCAATCATACTTGCGGCCCTTGTCGAGGAAGTCGAGACGGACGGTGCTCTTGTGTCCCTGCTCGTCACACTTGCCTCCGATGAACCAGTCGTTGGTACCTTTGGCCTTGCGGGCCACGGTGATATAGTCGCCCGGTTCAGCCTCCAGATAACGCGAGTCGTCCCAGTCGCAGGCCACGTCGCGGATGAACTGGAAGGCGTCATCATACTTGGCATAGTTCTCGGGCAGGTCGGCAGCCATCTGCAGCGGGCTGTACATGGTCAGGTAAAGCGCCAGCTGCCCCACCAGCGTGGTGTGAATGGTGTTCTTGTTGTCCGACCACGTGCCCAGCTGAGTTTCCAGAATACCCGGCGTGTAGTCCATAGGGCCGCCCTGCAAGCGGGTGAACGGCAGCACCACCGTATGGTCCGGACGGCTTCCGCCGAATGCTTCGTACTCCGTGCCCCGGGCACTCTCGTTGCCTATCAGGTTGGGCCAGGTGCGGCAGAGGCCTGTAGGTCGAACGGCCTCGTGGGCATTCACCATCACGTGATGCCTGGCCGCTTGCTGCACAACGTACAGGTAATGGTTATTCATGGACTGCGAATAGTGGTGATCTCCGCGTGGAATGATGTCGCCCACGTAGCCTCCCTTCACGGCATCATAGCCATATTGGTTCATCAGGTTGAGCGCATTCTCGAGATGACGCTCGTAGTTGATGACGCTCGACGAGGTTTCGTGGTGCATCATCAGCTTCACTCCCTTACTGTGAGCGTAGTCGTTAAGGTACTTGATGTCGAAGTCCGGATAGGGTGTAACGAAGTCGAAGACGTCCCACTTCCATTTATCGGCCCAGTCTTCCCAGCCCACGTTCCAGCCTTCTACAAGCACCTGTTGCAGTCCGTTCTTGGCAGCAAAGTCGATGTACTGCTTCACGTGCTCGGTATTTGCAGCGTGGCGGCCGTTGGGCTTCACGCTTTTCCAGTCGATGCTGCCCAGCTTCACTGACGGGAACTGGTCGGTATAGCTCCACGAACTCTTGCCTACAATCATCTCCCACCACACTCCGCAGTACTTGGTGGGGTGAATCCAGCTGGTATCTTCTATCTTACAGGGTTCGTTGAGGTTCAGAATGAGGTTGCTGGAGAGCATGTCTCGCGCGTCATCGCTCACCATCACGGTGCGCCAAGGCGTGTGGCAGGGTGTCTGCATGCAGCCTTTCAGGCCGGTGGCGTCGGGCGTCAGCCAGCTTTCAAACACCAGGTCGTTCTTGTCCTTGTCGTCTAAATTGAGGTGCATGGTGGCATAATCCACGCATGCTGCTTCGTGGATGTTGATGTAGAGGCCGTCGGCAGTCTTCAT
The DNA here is from genome assembly GCF_900111525.1 of Prevotella sp. kh1p2. Lineage (NCBI taxonomy): Bacteria > Pseudomonadati > Bacteroidota > Bacteroidia > Bacteroidales > Prevotellaceae > Prevotella > Prevotella sp. kh1p2. The sequence goes on along the minus strand of NZ_FOHY01000008.1, from coordinate 113,049 downwards.
CTGCAGGGCTGTCTGCACGCCGGTGGGCGAGAACACGGAGACTGAAGAGTTGCCCCAGTTTACTGCATCATGAAAACGGCCGCGGATTTCGGTTAGCTTCGTCTCCTGCGTTTCCTGCTCCTGGGTGTCGTAATCGCCAGGAAGCCACCAGGCGGTATGGTCGCCCGCCATGGCAAACTGCGTGTGTTCCTCCTTGATGAGGAAGTAGTTGAGCTCCTGTTGTTGGGGGAATTCGTAGCGCAGACCCATGCCGTCGTCGTACACCCGGAAGCGGATGAGGATGTTGCGGTGCGTGTCCGGCTGGTTGAGTGTTACCTCCAGCTCGTTGTAGTGGTTGCGGATGGTGGCCGTCTGGCCCCACACCGGCTTCCATGTTTCGTCAAAGGCAGACGTCTTGGTGCCGGCAACGGTGAAGCCGTCCATGAGGTCCGTCTCGCCTTTACCTTTGCTGGCGTGCTTGTCCTTTGCCAGTTCCAGGCCCAGGTGCGATGGTTTTACCACGGCTTTGTTCTTGTACATCATCTCGTACGTTGGTCTTCCGTTGTCCGTAAGCGAGAACTTAACGGTGACGTTGCCATTGGGCGACTTCACCGTCTGTGCCTGTCCGAGGAACGGCAGCAGGCACAAAAGCATGAATAGTTTAGCGTTGCGTATCATTCTATTTCCTTCCTGATTGGGTTATAAGTTCCGAGACAGAGGCTTTGAAATCCTCGTTGGCCATCAAATCCTCTATGTTGATGTGCATGCGATAGCGCCAGTAGTGATGCGGGTTGGCCGGTATGTTGATGCGTTCGGCATCGGGATTGGCCAGCCGAAGTTGCTCGTCAGTGGCCAGCCAGTCCTGAATGCTGAGCACGCAGAGCATGCTCGGCGAGGTGAGATGCCGCGACACGATGTCGCGGGCCAGCCATCCGGGCAGCGGATGGGGTGCCGCACCGCCGCGGTAGAGCATGGAGTTGTAATACTCCTGGGTACGTTCCTCGTTCTCGTCCCACCACTGGCGCAGCGTCGGCATGTCGTGAGTAGAGATGGTACACACCGACCTATAAGGGTTGCGCGACAGGTGTCCGAAACGTACTTTTGGGTCTTTAGGCATCGACTGTATCTCAAGACTGAGTATGCGCAGTTCGTTCATCACCCATGACACGCAGTCGGGAACCATTCCCAAGTCCTCTGCACACACCAGCATGCGTGTGGCCTGCACCAGCTTGGGCAGCTTCTTCATGGCCTCACTGTACCAGAACTGACTGTTGCGGCGGTAGAAGTAGTCGTTATAGAGGCGGTTGAAGGCCGCCTTGTCGTTGTCGTAGAGTGCCTCGTAGGTAAAGTTGAACTGGGCCGAAATGCGCGGATGGAACTTGTCGGCATCCTTCCTGTCGCGCACGAAGAGCACGTTACTGATGAGCGCATACAGTCCGTCGCGTATCCAGAGGTCGTCCTTCGACACCTTGCCTTGGAACGCCGCCTCCACCTTACGCTGCGTATCGTACGCTGGCAGCAGCTCGTAGATGTCGTCGTGGGTGTGCCGGAGGTATTTGCGGCGCACCTCGTCGGCATGCTCATGGAACACTCTGTCCAGTATCCAGTCGGATATGAACGGCCTTACAAACTGCTCCTCCTGGAACCGGAGGCCGTAAGATTCTATTTCGCCACGCGTGAGTCCCAGCGCCGGAGAGAACTGTCCGAGCAGTCCGTGCACCGCATCAACGGGTATCTCCCATATCCGGAAGAAGCCCAGAACGTGGTCTATGCGGTAAGCATCGAAGAATTTGGCCATGTTCTGGAACCGCCTTACCCACCAGATGCAGCCGTCCTTGAGCATCTCTTCCCAGTTGTAGGTGGGGAAACCCCAGTTCTGGCCGTTCACGGAGAAGTCGTCGGGCGGCGCTCCGGCCTGCCCGTTGAGGTTGAAGTATTTAGGTTCCATCCACACGTCGCAGCCGTAACGGCTCACGCCTATGGGTATGTCGCCCTTCAGGATGACGCCCTTGGAGCGGGCGTACGCATGCACCGCCTCCATCTGCGAGTTCAGAATGTACTGCACGTAGTAGTAGAATTCCACCTCTTTATATATATTGCTCTGCGCGTCGGTAAGGCTTCGGCGGTCTTGTTCGTCCCAGGTATGGTGGTCAGGCCACTGCGAGAAGTCGGCCGTACCGTACTTATCTCTCAGCATGCAGTACTGGGCATAGGGCACGAGCCACTGCTCCGCCTCGCGGAAGAAGCGCCTGTAGGCCGTAGACTTCACCACGGTGGCGCCCTCCTGCTCATACTCGGCACGCAGGTACTCCAGCTTGGCAGCGTTCACGCGCTCGTAGTCTATCTGCTTCAGGGCATTGAGTTCGCGGCGCAGGGTCTCGAACTTTTCGCGCTGGCCGGCATCCTTGAGGGCCGGCAGCTGCGCGAGGTCGGCATACTGTGGGTGCAGGGCGAAGATGCTGATGCAGCTGTACGGGTACGAGTCAGTCCACGTATGGGTGGTTGTAGTGTCGTTGATGGGCAACACCTGGAGCACCCGCTGGTGGGTAGAGGCCACGAAGTCGACCATGCGTTTCAGGTCGCCGAAGTCGCCCACACCGAAGCTCTGCCTGGACCGCAGCGAGAATACGGGCACGAGAGTGCCGGCCAACTTGCGGTTAAAAATAGGGAAGAACGACTGCGACAGCTCGTAAACAACCACGCTGCCCTCCTGCATCGGCGGCAGCTGGACGGTGCGGTTGAGACCCGTCTCCCAAAGGGGCAGCTTGCTGTCCTTGCCGCTGAAAGCGGCAAACTTGAATTCTATCACGCCGTCGCTGAAGGCCGACGCGTCCAAATCAGCTATCCACTCGTTGTGGCAGTGCTCCGTCATCTTGACCGACTTATCCACCTGCCAGGCTCCCAGAGCCTTGCTGCTGCCCACCACCACGAGCCATTCACCGGCACGTAACTGCGGCGCCCGCACCAGCAGTCGCACGGTTTTGGCGTACTGCGACTCGCGCATGCCGCCCGTGTGGCGGCGGTTAATGCACTCCGTAAAGGCCGAACTGTACAGATAGGCATCCTCCGGAATGTCGCGCCAGTGGTCGAAGAGCGTATATTCCCGGGCGCCTATGGCCGAGAGTTCGAGCCTGTGCTGCTGCGTGAGCCATTCGTGGCGCTCCTCGCTGCCGGCTTTCTCCACGCTATAATAGTAGGTAAGTGCTGCTGTCTTGTGGTTATTGGGCAGAATCATGCAGTAAGTCCAGTGCAGCCCATCTACCGTTGACATGCGATACTGCGACTTATTTTCCTTGCCCTGTTTATCAAATTCGACGATATTCAGCACGAGTTCTTCTCCGAACACGGTCTGATAATCGATATTAAAATTTAAGTTCATAGACTCTTGTCGGTTAATAAATCTGCGGTAAAGTTAGCATTATTCCGCGAATTAGATATGCCGCAGTTACACAAAAAAAGCAAAACATTGCGCAATCGTTTGCACTATCAAGAGCCAAACTCAAGTCACCCAACTTCTCGCCCCCAAGGATAGCAACTCCGGCTGCTGGCTTGCTGCTGGTTGGTTGCTGGTTTTTGAAGACAGAGTAATAGCGTATTTTTTCTGCTGCTTGTTGTTTCCTGCCGGTTTGCTGCTTGTTTTTAAAGACAGAGTAACAGCGTATTTTTTTCGCTGCTTGATGTTTTCTGCTGGATGGCTGCTTGTGTTTGAAGACAGAGTAACAGAGTAGTTTTTTCGTTGCTTGATGTTTCCTGCCGGTTTGCTGCTTGCTTTTAAAGACAGAGTAACAGCGTAGTTTTTTCGCTGCTTGATGTTTCCTGCTGGATGGCTGCTTGTGTTTGAAGACAGAGTAATAGCGTATTTTTTCTGCTGCTGCGGGCTTGCTTGGTTGCAGAAATAAGCAAGCAACGATTTGCAAAAAGACAAACTGGTATCCTCCCCTTGGAAAGGGGAGGCGGAGGAGGGGATGACCTGACAGCAGAGATTGTCCATGCAGCTTAAGGTATCATCCCCTCCTAACCTCCCCTTTCTAAGGGGAGGAAACGCTGTCGCAAGTTTTCTACTATATAGTTGCTGATGATTAAAGACAGAGTAACAGCGTATTTTTTCAGCTGCTGCGGGTTTGCTTGTTTGCAGGATTAAACAAGCAATGATTGGTGACAAGTCAAACTGGTATCCTCCCCTTAGAAAGGGGAGGCGGAGGAGGGGATGACAAGCAGCAGGATATATGTACCGCAAGACTCAACCTCACAGCAAAAGCAGTTTAAATTTACAGAAAACAAAAGAACGTAAGCGAGCAAAAAATAACTTTCAAAGCCATTGGATTTAACCCAGAATGTAATGTATTGAAATCCAACAACTTACAAGTAAGAAAGTGAGAAGTGCCTTTCAAGGGCCTTGAACACATCTTTCAAGCCTCTTAAAGGTATCTTTCAAGAGGCTTGAAACATAGATCCTACTCCAGCCCTCCCGATGGGGAGGGAACATTGCTTGCACTATCTTTTGCTAAAGTTGCACATTTTGAAAACGCTGTTACTCTGTTTTTAATCATCAGCAGCTAACCTGCATGAAGCCTTCAGCAGTAGAAAACATACGCTATTACTCTGTCTTTAAAAACCAGCAGCTATCCGGCAGGAGGCCCGCAGCAGCAGTTCCTCAACTTGGAAAGGAGGGCCGGAAGACGGGATGACGCACAGGCAGCTACGCCTTATGCTCCTTGATGAACGGCACGCAGCAGGCACCAATGAGCAGACTCACGCCCGCCACTATCATCATGTTGCTCTGGTGAGAGCCTACGAGACTAAGCACGCCGCCGCCGACAAGGGCTGCGATAATCTGCGGAATGCAGATGGTGCCGTTAAAAAGGCCCAGGTAAGCTCCCATGTGGCCGTAACCCTGCAGGGCATTGGTAACGAAGGTGAACGGCATGGCCAGCATGGCAGCCCAGCCGCAGCCAATGAGAAGGAAGGGAATGAACTGCAGGTACTTGTCGTGCAGGAAGGGCACGAGAGCAAAACCGATGCCACCAATGACGAGACTCACGGCATAGGCCATCTTCATATTCTTGAACTGCGGCAGCACCACGGCCCACAGTACGCTGCCAATGGCCTGCACGGCAAAGAGAATGCCTACCCAGTTGCCGGCTGCCTGGAAGTCGGCCGAAGCCGGGTCGGTATTGTTCCACACCGTCTCGGCTATGGCGCCGGTGCTATAGTTCCACATGTAAAGGAAGCCGGCCCAGCAGAAGAACTGCACCAGTCCTACCTTCCAGAAGGTGGAAGGCGCCTTGCGGAGCAGTGTTATCCAGCCTCCGCCGTCCTTGTCGCCCTCCGTCGAGGCTGCCTGAGCCTCCTGCGAGACGCCGTTGTAGGAAGCATATTCCGCGGGGTTCCACTCCTTCACCTTCACCGTGGTGTAGATCACGCAGAGTATCAGGATGGCAGCACCCACGTAGAAGGACCAGATGACGCTGTCGGGTACGGTGCCCTTGGGGGCCACGTTCTGTATGCCGAGCCACGTGAAAAGGAAGGGGAAGATGAACCCCATTACCGAGCCGGCGTTGCACAGGAAGCTCTGGATGCTGTAGGCCTTAGCTTTCTGACGCTCGTTCACCATGTCGCCCACCAGCATCTTGAAGGGTTGCATGGCCATGTTGATGCTGGTATCGAGGAACATGAGTGCTACGAGGCCGAAAATCATGGCTGCCGAGACCGTCAGTCCGAACGAACCGGCATTGGGAAGCAGGCACATGACGAGCACGGCCAGCGTGGCTCCTATAAATAAATAAGGTATGCGGCGGCCGAAGCGGCACCAGGTGCGGTCGCTCAGCGTGCCCACTACAGGCTGCACAAGGATGCCCATGAGGGGCGGCAGTATCCAGAAGTAGCTCAGGTTGTGGGGGTCGGCGCCCAGAGTGGCAAAGATACGTGAGATATTTGCACTCTGCAGCGCATACGCGATTTGCACACCAAAGAATCCGAAACTCAGGTTCCAGAGTTTCCAAAAGGTCAAATCAGGCTTGGTTTTCAATTCAGAATTCATAATTCACAATTCATTTGTATTGCCTTCTCTTGTGCCATAAGCGCGGAGACAGGCTTCTATTGGTTAGTAATACTATATTGTTGTTGCTTTTGCACACCGATGCTTTACACGGCGCAGCAGGTCTCCCACCCCTTGGGGAGGTCCGGGGAGAGGCTTCGATTTACCGCGTTGTACCGCGGATAATCAGCTTCGTCCTCACCACGCGCTTCTCAATCTTCTCCATGGGGCTCATGCCTTCCACCTTATTTATTAGTATGTTGGCAGCCTCCTCGCCCACCCGCTTGCCGCGTTGCTCCACGGTTGTAAGCATGGGGTCACAGGCTATGGCGCGTTCGCCGTTAGTAAAACCGCAGATACTCACGTCCTCCGGCACGCGCAATCCCAGCCGTTTGACGGTGTAGAGCACGCCAATGGCCGTGTCGTCGTTCACGCAGAAGAAGGCATCCGGCCGATTTTCGGCCTGCAGCAGTTCGGGCGTGATGAGCTCGGCATCCGAGCGGTTATCGCAGAAGCGCATGATGTGCTCGTCAACTTCAAGTTTGTTATGCAGCAGGGCGTCCTTGTAGCCGTTGAAACGGTTCTTCGATATCTCCAGCGTAAAGGGCGACCCGTAGTAGGCTATGTGCTTGCAGCCGGTCTCGATGAGATGGCTCACGGCATTGAAGGCACCCATATAGTCGTCTACCACCACCAGACTGGCATTCACGCCGGTGCAGATGCGGTCGTAGAAAACTATGGGTATGCCGTTGTCGATGAGCTTGCGGAAGTGGTCGTACTCCACGGTGTTCTTGGCCTGCGACACGATAACGCCGCACACCTTGTTCTTATAGAAGGCCTCGCATATCTTGGCCTCGCGCTCAAATTGTTCGTTGCTCTGCGCCACCACCATCTGGTAGCCGCGGCCGAAGGCCTCCTCCTCGATGCCGCTCAGGATGGTGGAGAAGTAGTAATGGGGCAGTTGGGGAATGATGACACCGATGAGTTTGATGGGTTTTACGCGCGAGTGGCGCAGCTGCTCGCCGATAACGTTCGGAAAGAAGTTGTGCTCCTTGGCGTATGCCTGTATGGCCTCGCGCCGCTCCTTGCTGATGCGCGGGTTGTTGCTCAGGGCCCGGGACACCGTGGCTACTGATACGCCGAACTCCTCGGCTATGTCCTTCATCGTTATCTGGATGTTGTCGGTCATTGTAGTAACAGGTTTACGGAGGCAAAATTACGGAAAGCAGGCGAGCTGCCAGCCGCTACCTCTTTAATATATACACATTTACACGCGCAATCGTTTGCACATATAAAACAACGCTTTTTACCTAAAAAAAGTACAATGTAAGGTTAATAAATCTAATTTTGCAGCAAAGAAAGTTCCCTAACAACCTAAACGACAAGCAGAAAAGGGGAACACGCTATCGACACTACCAACCGGAAAGAACGCCTGCAAACACTTACACAGCCACTGCCCCCGCAAGGGTGAGTTCCGTCGGCGATAGTTGTCGCGCCTAAACCGCAAATTAACATTCATGACAAATAAAGTTAACTTAAAACAAAAAATGATGAAGCAGGTAAAATTCACAATGCCTCTAAGGATGCTTGCGCTCGTATGCGCGCTCATTCTTTCTGTAGGCGCCTTTGCACAGCAGATAACTGTCAACGGCCAGGTTAAGGATGCTGCCGGCGAGCCTATCATTGGTGCCACTGTCCGTGTTGAGGGTCAACAGGGCGGTACGGTATCTGATATCGACGGCAACTTCACCCTTAAGGCCGCACAAGGCGCTACCATTACCGTCTCCTACATCGGTTACCAGGAATACAAGGGCACAGCCAGCCCCAACATGGTTATCGAACTCAAGGACGATGCCGCGCAGTCTCTCAACGAGGTGGTGGTCATCGGCTACGGCGCAGTTAAGAAATCAGACCTCACGGGTTCGGTAACGCAAATTCAGCCCGACAGCAAGAACAAGGGTCTTGTTGTCAACGCACAGGACATGATGCAGGGTAAGATAGCCGGTGTAAGCGTAACCAGCGGCGGCGGTACGCCGGGCGGCGGCGCTACCATCCGCATTCGTGGCGGCTCGTCGCTCAATGCCAGCAACGACCCGCTCATCGTCATCGACGGTGTTGCTATGGACAACAACGGCGTAAAGGGTCTCGCGAACCCCCTCTCGATGGTTAACCCGCAGGACATCGAGTCCTTTAACGTACTCAAGGACGCCTCAGCCACAGCCATCTACGGTTCGCGCGGCTCCAATGGTGTCATCATCATCACTACCAAGAAGGGACGTGCCAACCAGCCCATGTCCGTTTCTTACGCCGGAAGTGTATCCATGAGCATGAAGAAAAAGACCATTGACGTAATGGACGGCGACCAGTATCGCAAGTTCGTTACCGACCTCTTCGGCGAAGGCAGCACCCAGGCACTGGCCTTGGGAACCGCCAACACCGACTGGCAGGACGAGATCTATCGCCAGGCTTGGAGCCATGACCACAACATAACCGTATCGGGAGCCGTGGGCAAAACCGGCAACGTGCTGCCTTACCGCGTGTCTCTGGGCTACACCAACGAACAGGGTATCGTCAAGACATCGAGCTTTGAGCGCTATACAGGGTCGGTGAACCTGAGCCCCTCGTTCCTTGACAACCACCTGACGGTGAACATCAACCTCAAGGGAATGCTCGCCAAGAACCACTATGCCGACGGTGCAGCCATAGGTGCAGCCGTTGCCATGGACCCCAGCCAGAGCATTTACGACACCACCTCGAGTGATGCCAAGAACTTTGGCGGCTACTTTGCCTGGAGAGGTGAGAGCATGGGAGCTGCCGACCCCACCTGGCCCAGCACCTTCAACACGCTGGCTACCAAGAACCCCGTAGCCGTTCTGAACCTGAAGGACGACCATGCGCTGAGCCGCGACTTCATAGGCAACGTGGAGGTTGACTACAAGATACACGGCTTCGAGGACCTGCGACTGCACGCAACGGCCGGTCTCGACATCGCCAAGGGCGAGCAGGACACCAACGTACAGCCCACATCACCGCTGGCACCTTACTTCGGTTCCATCGGCTACGACAAGATTTTGAAGCGCAACCAGACCTTCAACGCCTACGCGCAGTACTACCATGACTTCAAGGACAAGTACCAGAACCACTTCGATATCATGGCAGGATACGAGTACCAGCACTTCTGGAGAGACCAGCACTACCGCACGCTGACCTACTACCCCTCTACTAACACAGACCATCCGGGCGAGGTCAACACCGATAACGGAAAGGACTACGACGGTGACGGCGTAAAGGACCCGTACCACTACGCTACGGAAAACTATCTGGTATCGTTCTTCGGACGTGCCAACTGGAACATGATGAACCGCTACTACCTCACTGCAACCGTGCGTGACGACGGTTCCTCGCGCTTTGAAGACCACTGGGCCATCTTCCCCTCCGTTGCCTTTGCATGGCGCATCAAGGACGAGAACAAGTTCCGCGACATCAACTGGCTCTCCGATCTCAAGCTCCGTTTGGGCTGGGGTATGACCGGCCAGCAGGAAGGCATTGGCGATTACAACTACTTCTCCATATATGAGCTCAGCTCAAGTCCCAACAACTACTATCCGCTTTATGGCGACGGAACGCTTGCCCGGCCAAAAGCAGTGAACAAGAAGCTGACCTGGGAGACCACTACTACTTATAATGTAGGCCTCGACTGGGGAATTTTTGACCAGCGACTCACGGGTAGCTTGGACTGGTACTTCCGCAAAACGACCGACCTACTCAACACAGTTTACGTGGCAGCAGGCTCTAACTTCCGCAATCAAGTAACCTCAAACATCGGCTCACTCACAAATACAGGTGTGGAGGCAACCCTTAGCTGGACTGTTCTTGACCAGAAGAATACCAAGGACTGGTACTGGAAGCTGGACTACAACTTCACTTACAACCGCAACAAAATTACCGACCTGACCGGCGGAAGCAACGCCGACTACTACATTCCCACAGGTGGCATCAGCGTAGGTACAGGCGGCAACTGCCAGGCTCACGCCGTTGGGCATCCTGCCAACTCGTTCTACGTTTACCAGCAGGTTTACGACAAGAGCGGCAAACCACTGGAGGGCGTGGTCGTAGACCGCAATGCAGACGGCAACATTACCGAGGCCGACAAGTATTTCTACAAGAGTCCGATGGCTCCGGTCACAATGGGACTCTCCTCGAGGCTGGAATACAAGAACTGGGACTTCGGCTTCTCGCTGCGTGCCAGCTTGGGTAACTACGTGTTCAGCGACGCCATGGCCAACCTCGCTCCTATTGGTCCAACCGCCATCTGGGCTCCGTCAAAATATCTGGCAAACCGCCCGCTGGCTTCATTACCCTACAACTGGCAGCTCGGCCAGGAAACAGTAAACCTCTCCGACCGCTGGGTTCAGAACGCTTCTTTCCTCAAGTGTGACAACATTACCTTGGGTTACAGCTTCGCACAGCTCTTCCGCACCGGTGGCTGGGGCGGCCTCAACGGACGTGTTTACGCAACGGCATCCAACGTGTTCACCATCACCAACTACGACGGAATTGACCCTGAGATTATTACAACAGATGCTTACGGAACCAAATTCGGCATTGATAACAACATCTATCCACGCCCAATCTCGTTCATTCTCGGATTAAATTTGAACTTCTAACCATAAGACTTATAATTATGAACAAATATATCAAGAACTTTGTTCCTGCTGTCGCACTGCTTGCCATGGGGCTTAGCTCCTGCGTAGGCGACCTGGATGTGGAGCCTATAGACCCCAACCTGATTACGACTCCGGCCATTGAGCAGGCTTACAACAAGTGCTTTGCCAACCTGGCTATGGCCGGCAACAGCGGCCCTGACGGCGACACGGACATTGACGGGCTCGATGGCGGCACCTCGGCCTTCGTTCGTCAGCTCTTCAACGCCAACGAACTCACCACCGACGAGGCCATCTGTAACTGGACCAACGACGAAGGCATCCCGCAGTTCAACTTCAATACCTACGGTGCCAGCCACCCCATGCTGCGCGGCTTCTACTATCGACTCACCACAGGCTATACCTACTGCAACAACTTCCTGGCCGACTTCGGCGGGCAGAACAAGCAGATGGATGCCGAGATACGCTTTCTCCGTGCATTGGAATACTACTATCTGATGGATTGCTTCGGCAACGTGGGCTTCACGGAAACCGTTTCGGCCGAGAATGCTCCGCGCTATACCCGCAAGCAGATGTACGACTGGCTGGAGCAGGAACTGCTCACCATTGAGCCCGACCTGGCCGACGCCAAAGCCAAAACGTCTGCCGACGAAGGCTACGGACGCCCCGACAAGGCCGCCGCATGGGTGCTCCTCTCCCGTCTCTACCTCAATGCAGAGGTCTATACGGGTACTGCCCAGTGGCAGAAAGCAGCCGACTACGCCAAGAAAGTAATCGACTCGCCCTACAAGCTCTACACCGGCGAGAAGAAGAACGGATGGACCGCATACCAGCAACTCTTCCTGGCAGACAACGGAGAGAACGGTGCTTCGGTCGAAGCTGTGTTCCCTATTAAGTTCGACGGCAAGGCAACTGCTGCCTACGGCGGTACCAACTACTTCACCGGTGGATGCTATGACGCCAACGTAGTGGTTGACCCGCAGGGCACCAAGAGTGCTAACCTCACCATGAACGCCAACTGGGCAGGCATCCGCTCACGCAAGAGTCTCGTCGACAAGTTCTTCCCCAACAACAACGCTCCGCACGTTGAAGCCCGTTACATGCCCGAGGAAGCCGGCGACGACCGCGCCATCTTCGACGGCAAAGGTGGCGAAAAGGACGACGAGAAGCGTACCGTATCGCAGGAAACCGCCGATGATTTGGGCAAATTCGTTAAGGGTTTTGCCGTTGCCAAGTATGCTAACTTCTGCGCATCGGGTGCAAACCCCAAGGACACTAAGTTCCCCGACATCGACTTCTTCCTGTTCCGGGCAGCCGAGGCTTACCTCACTTACGCCGAAGCTACGGCCCGACAGAACGGTGGCAACACCACGGCAGAGGGTACAGCCTACATCAACCAGATACGTGCACGTGCCCACACCACTACCCGCACAGGCAGCTACACGCTGCGCGACATCATGGACGAGTGGAGCCGTGAGTTCTACTTCGAAGGCCGCAGACGTACGGATCTCATCCGGTTCAACTGCTTCGGCGGCGACAACAACTACAACTGGCCCTGGAAAGGTGGCGTAGCAGAAGGCAAGAACTTCTCTGCCAACCGCAACATCTTTGCCATTCCTACTACCGACCTGCTCATGAATAGGAACCTCCTTCAGAACACAGGCTACTAAAAGCAAGCTCGGCCGGAGGGCTGAAAGGTTCTCCGGCCCATCAAAGATAAACTAAAGAAGAATAGAAAATGAAAAAGATACTGAAGTCAACCCTGTTGCTCGCTTGCGGCGTGTGCCTCTTTTCCGCCTGCTCCGACGACAACGACTCGAACCCAACGCTGCAAACGCCAACCCGGTTCGTGCTCAACACGCCAGCTCTGGCAGCCAACGGCGTTTACGATTTGGCCAACTCCACGACCGTGGAGCTAACCTGCTCGCAGCCCGACTACGGCTTCCCTGCCACCACGCAGTACACTGTGCAGGTGGCAACCAAGCAGGACATGTCCGATGCTGCCGACCTCGGCACCACCTTTACCACTGCCAAGATGGCTGTACCGGCCGACGAACTGGCCAGCACTCTGACCGACCTCGAAGTGCAGCAGGGTAAGGAAGAAACCAAGGACTTCCCGATGGACATTCCCGTCTACATCCGCGTAAAGGCCAACTTGCTGACAGCAAACGGCGATCCCGTAGCCAACACGGAGATACTCTCGAACACCGTGACCCTGAAACAGGTGCACCTGCTCTTCTCGCTGCCGCCTGTAACGGCTCCCGAGCACCTCTACATTACCGGCGAACAGTTCGACAACTTCAAGTGGGACAATGCCGTAGAGATGGCGCCCGTACACAGTCACCCCGGTGTTTACTGGCATCTTGTCTGGATTGGCAGCCAAGGCATCAAGTTCAATGCAGCCAAGGCCTGGGACGGTAACGAGGTTGGCTTTGCCGGCATCACGAAGAGCGGCGAGCTGGCCGACCAGATCATCGACGGCGGCGGCAACATTGCATCCAACAAACCGGGCTGGTACCTCATGGTGGTTACCTGCACCGTAAAGGGACGCGACCTGCTCTACGACGTCCGCTTCGAGCAACCCAACGTGTACCTCATGGGTAAGGCTACCGTAGGAGGCAATTGGGAGAAGGGCGAGAAGGCTGCTCTCTTCACCGTACCTACAACTGCCGACGGCGAGTTTGTTTCTCCGGCATTTGCCCAGACAATACCTACAGGCGACGACAGCGGCATTCGTGCTTACGTTGACCTTGGCTTCGACTGGTGGCAGAGCGAGTTCATGGTATTCGACAAGAAGATAGTTTACCGTGGTACCGGTGGCGACCAGAGCCGCGTGGCCGGCGATGCAGGGCAGAAACTGTACCTCAACTTCCAGAAGGAAACAGGCGAAATCAAGTAAACAATTAAAACAACAGAGATATGAAAAAGATATCATTGTATCTATCACTCGCACTGGCAGGGCTCTTCATGGGCTCCTGCAGTGACGATTATACCGACTGGGCCGACCCGCAGAGCTACGCACCGGAAGACGCCGTTACGCTGCCCGGCTTCACGGCTACGGCTGCCGATGCCATTGACCTCAATCAGGATGCCGACAGTGTAAAGACATTCACGCTGAGCACTGCCGCCCTGCCGGAGGGCTATGAGCTGGCAAATGCACGCATAGAGCTGACCCCCGAGGGCGTTGACAACGCCACCACGACCACGCTCAACACCACGCTGGCCGGTCTTACCAATGCTGCCGAGTTGCAGGAACTCATTGCCGCAGCCTACGGAGTGCGCCCCACCAACCGCGTACTCAATGCCCACGTTTACGTGAGTGCCGTCAGGAACGGCCAGGCTGCCCTCATCGACGCCGGCACCCTGCAGGTTAACGTAACGCCAAAGGCGCCCGTCATCGAGCAGGCCTACTACCTCACCGGCTCCCTCACGGGCTGGGACAACGGCAACAAGACCATCAAGTTCGCCAACGGCGGCGGCGATGTTTATGCCGACCCCATCTTTGTGGCTGTGTTCGATGCACCTGCCGGCGGCAGCGACATCGAGTTCAAGCTCACGCCGGAGTCAAAGATTGGCACGGACGACTGGAACAGTTGCCTGGCTGCAGGCGACGAAGGCAAGTTCAACTACAACAATGTTGGCAAGAACTTCAAGATTACAGCCGTGCCGGGTGCCGTGAAGTACCGCGTTACCTTTAACATGCTGGAGCAGACCTGGAGCTATGAAGGGCTCAACTTTGCCGAGTTCATCTACGAAACGGGTAACAACACCGGCTGGGGTGACGGTCTCTCACTCTACGGACCCAACTTCGACGGCAAGTATTATGCAGCCCTCTACCTGCAGTCGGGCGTCAAATTCCGCTCCAACCTCAGTGACTGGAACGGAGAATGGAACCTCGGACAGGATGGTGGTAACCCGCAGGAAGGCGTACTCATCAACAGTGGCAGCTCGAGCGACATCAAGCTCACGGCCGACGGTTTCTACAATGTAGAGGTAGATGTGGCCAACCTCACCTACAAGTTCACGCCGTTTACAAGCATCGACATCATAGGTGACGGCCAGCCGGGCGGCTGGAACAGCGGCACCGTTATGACCTACGATACGGCCAGCCGCACCTGGACAGCCAAGGGCGTTACACTGACCGATGGCAGCATCAAGTTCCGCTCGGACCAGAGCTGGAGCAATGTAAACCTCGGAGGTTCGCTCGCCAAGCTCGTACAGGGCAGCAACGACAACATCCCGGTCAGCGCAGGAAAGTACGACATCGTGCTCCACTTGGAGAACACTGCAGCCCGCGCACCTTACGCCGAGCTGAAACCAGTGCCGTAGGCGGCGGCTTACAGCACACCGAACTCAGAGCTTCATCAAGCTACATATCGCAAAGGCGGCATCCGAAAACGGGTGTCGCCTTTTGTATTTTGCGGCCATGAGCGCAATCGTTTGCACATTAATAAAGCCTAATTGACATAAATCAAGTATCGTGCTGACAGAAAATAAGTTGTAAATTAGCAACCGCCAATCAAACATATCACCAAATGAAGAAAATATACTCTTTACTCACATCATTGCTGCTGCTCCCCCTGAGCCTCTTTGCACAGGGCTGGCCGGCCGCCTATAACGGCGTAATGCTGCAGGGGTTCTACTGGGATTCCTTCGACGCAAGCAAATGGACGAACCTTGAGGCACAGGCCGAAGAACTTGGCCAGTACTTCTCGCTCGTCTGGATTCCGCAGAGCGGAAACTGCGGTGGGCTCTCTATGGGCTACGACGACTTGTATTGGTTCGAGAATTACGACAGCTCCTTCGGCACCAAGGCCGAGTTGCAGAAACTCATCAGCACTTTCAAGAGCCACGGCATAGGCACCATTGCCGACGTGGTTATCAACCACCGCAAGGCCCTATCGGGCTGGACAGACTTCCCCTCCGAGACCTACAACGGCAACACCTACCACCTGCTGTCCACCGACATCGTATCCAACGACGAGGCGGCCAGCCAAGGCTACACCGTTGGAAGCAACCCCGATACGGGCGAAGGATGGGACGGCATGCGCGACCTCGACCACAACAGCCTGAACGTACAGGCCAACGTAAAGGCCTACCTCAAGATGCTGCTGGGCGACTTGGGCTATGCAGGCTTCCGTTACGACATGGTCAAGGGCTACGCTGCCAAGTTTACGGGCATTTACAACACCGACTCAAAGCCCACCTACTCCGTAGGCGAGTACTGGGACGGCAACGCCGGCAACGTGCAAAGCTGGATTGAGGGCACCAAGGTTAACGGAGCCATCACCAGCGCTGCCTTCGACTTCCCCCTCCGTTACACCGTGCGCGACGCCGTGAACAACGGTAGATGGAGCAACCTGAACACCGGCAGCGGGCTGGCAAAGAACAGTACGTACCGCCGCTACGCCGTAACCTTCGTGGAGAACCACGACACCGAGCGCCGCAGCAACGCCGCCCAGGACCCCATACTCAAAGATACGCTGGCCGCAAACGCCTACATTCTGGCCATGCCGGGCACGCCCTGCATCTTCCTGAAGCACTGGGCGGACTGCAAGCAAGACATCAAGCAGATGATTGACGTGCGCCGGCTGGTGGGCATTACCAATGAGAGTAACACCGACACCAACTACACGAATGGCACGGGATATCAGGGTATCGTGACCACAGGCACCAAGGGAGACCTGCTGGCCATCATCGGCACCCAGGCCGGAAGCTACCAACCCACGGCTGCCTGGGCCGAGATAGCATCGGGCTACCACTGGAGATACTTCGTCCGCAAGAGCTCTGCCGAGACTGCTTGGGCCGACCTGCCCGGCGGCACCTACGACGGCGAGCAGCAGGTAACGCTCAAGGCCATATCAGCCGGCACCACCCAGCTGGTTTACACACTCGACGGAACGGAGCCTACGGCTGCCAGCACCAAGGCTACCAACGGCCAGCAGATAACCATACCCGTAGGCACAACGGTGCTGAAGGTGGGCCTGCTCGTTGCCGGAACGGTGAAGGGCGTCATCACCCGCACCTATACCGTGAACGACTTCAAGCCCTATACCATCAAGGTTTACGTGAATGCAGAGAGCGCGGGCACTGCCTGGGCGGCAGCATCGGGCGGCATCAACTACTGGACTTGGGGCGGCGACGGCTCTCACAGCCCCAAAAATGCAA
The DNA here is from genome assembly GCF_900111525.1 of Prevotella sp. kh1p2. Taxonomy (NCBI): domain Bacteria; kingdom Pseudomonadati; phylum Bacteroidota; class Bacteroidia; order Bacteroidales; family Prevotellaceae; genus Prevotella; species Prevotella sp. kh1p2. The sequence goes on along the minus strand of NZ_FOHY01000008.1, from coordinate 96,201 downwards.
GCTGGCCGGGCGACAAGATAACCGCCAAAGAGACCCAGGCAGGCAAGAGCTGGTTTGTAAAGAGCTTCAACATCAACTCCTCCACCGACTTTGTCAACTTCGTGTTCAGCATCGGCACGGGTGCACCGCAGACCGTGAACGTGGAGAACGTGAAGCAGGACAGCTACTTTGAAATCAGCTCCGAGCAGGAAGGAGCCAACTACAAGGTAAAAGACGTGACGGATGTTGTTACCGGCATCAGTGACATCCGCACCGATGCAGCGCCCGCCCGGGCCGACGTCTACACCCTCGACGGCCGCTTCGTCCGCTCCGCCTCTACGGTAACAGAAGCCGTGAGGGGCCTCCATAAGGGCGTGTACATTGTGGGCGGAAAGAAGTACATCGTGCGCTGACGGCGCCCGCAACGTACCTCTCTGGGAAGCACAATCCCCCGATAAAGGGGCCGAAGGGGCCGGGCAGGAAGTTTTGACAGGTGTCGCACGAACGTGAGACAAGTGTCGAACAATCGTGCGACAAGTGTCGAAAGTTTCTGGGTGATGGGTGTTGGGTGATGGGTGATATATGGATAGAACTTGGGGTGTTGGGTGTTGGATGATGGGTGATATATGGATAGAACTTGGGGTGATGGGTGTTGGATGATGGGTGATATATGGATAGAACTTGGGGTGGTAGGTGTTGGGTGATGGGTGATATATGGATAGAACTTGGGGTGATGGGTGTTGGGTGGTAGGTGTTGAAGTGATATCACCCGAACCAAAAGCACTATCAGCCAGAAAACCAACAAAAAAGGCAACGGAGAAACGCTCTCCGCTGCCTTTTTCGTTTGCCTGCGCCTTGGCGGTTACTGCTTGTCGTCGCCCGTATCCTTAACTATCTTGGGGCCGCGCACCTTGTCTTTCGGCGTCAGTCCTTTCTTTATTTCAATGTTGATGCCGTCGCTCAGGCCCGTGACCACCTTGCGGCGCTCGTAGGTTTTATCCTCTCCGGCACCTTTCACGATATATACAAAGGTGTTGCTGCCGCTGAACTCGATGGCACTCTCGGGCACCGTGAGCACGTGGTCGGCATGAGCCAGCACTATCTCGGCATTGGCACTGTAGCCACTACGTATGCGGCTGCCGCTCACTCCCTTGATGGCAGCCTTTATTTCGAACTGGTTGGCGCCGTTGCTCTCCACGGCCTTGGGCGAGATGTACTCCAGGCTGGCCTGTAGGTGGGTGTCGGTCATGGCGCCGATGGTAATCTTCATGGGCATGCCGAGCACCAGTTGGCCCACTTCGGTCTCGTCTATATTGCCGCGGAAGATGAGGTCGCCCATGTTTGCTACGGTGGCTATGGTGGTTCCGTCGTTAAAAGTGTTGGACAGAATGACCGTGTTGCCCACCTTGACCGGCACGTCAAGGATGAGTCCGGTAATGGTGGAGCGTATCAGAGTTGAGCTCGTGTTGGCGTTGTTGCGCGAAACGCCGTCGCGTACAACCTCCAGATTGTCCTGCGATGCACGCACCTCTTCCCGTGCCTGCTGGTAGGCCTGGCGCACCTTGTCGTACTCGTTGCCGCTTATCAGCCCCTTGTCGTAGAGCGTCTTCTGGCGCTCATAGTCTATCCTGGCCTGCCTCACGTTCACGCCGGCAAGCCTCAGGCGGGCCTGGGCGGAGCTAAGCTGCCCCATGTCGGGTATCACCTTCACGCGTGCTATTATCTCGCCGGCCTGCACCATCTGCCCGGCTTCCTTCATAATCTCGGTGATGATGCCCGAAATCTGCGGCTTCACGTTCACCTCGTTGCGCGGTTCAATCTTGCCCGTCACCACCGACGTGCGTTTCAGGTCTTCGTACTTGGGAACGAACTCGTCGTAAGCCACGGCCTGCGGGCGCGACTGGAACCAGAGAAACACAAAGGTTCCGATGAACACAAGCAGTACAAGGGCTGCCACAACAAACTTCAATTTACCTTTCATAAAATCTTACCAGAGTTATTATCGTTTTACTTTTTGATGCTTTGTTTTCAGCTTTACTCGTCGCGCATGGCGTCAACGGGCTTGATGCTCATGGCGCGGGCGGCAGGCGCAAGGCCTGCCAATACGCCCAGCACACTCAATAGTACCACCGCGCCCGCGGCCGTCCAGAAGCCCACTTGGAAGTGGGCGCTCACTATTCCGTCCGTAGTGTTGCCCACCTGTATCATCTGCAGGATGAAGACAGCAAAGAGAATGCCGCTCATACCGGCCACGGCGGTAAGGATGATGCTCTCCGTGATAATCTGCGAAAGTATCATCCGGGGCGTGGCACCGATAGCACGGCGGATGCCGATTTCGGTCGTACGCTCGCGTACCGTTACCATCATGATGTTTGAAACACCGATGGCACCGGCCAGCAACGTGCCTATTCCCACCAGCCAAATGAGGAAGTTGACGCCCGAGAAGAGGCTGTCGACCATGCCGAACATCACCTCCGTGTTGAAGATGGTTATGGCTTTCTCGTCCGTGGGGTCAACGGCATGGGCGCGGGCCACCACCTCACGCATGTGCTGACTTATCTGGCTCATGGTTACGCCGGGCTTGGCGGTGGCGCAGATGAGGTGCACCTGGTCGCCCATGTTGTACGCCTGCTGCATCAGGGTGATGGGAATGACGACGCTCTCTTCGGCATTTCCGTTGATTGACATGTTGCCGCTGCTGTAGTCAACGCCCACTACGTGGTAGTAGATGGAGTCGATGCGCACCAGCTCTCCGCACGGGTCGCCGCCTCCGGGGAACAGAGTCTTGTACACCTTCTTGCCCAGCACGCACACTTTCCGGCGCTGTTGCATGTCCATCTGGTTCAGGTAGCGGCCGTAGAAGAGCTGCGGCGTCTCCACGCGGGCATAGTCCGGCAGCAGTCCCTTGACGCTGCAGGAGCTCTTCTTGTCGCCGAACACGACGTTGCCTCCCCACTTGCTGAGCATCGGGGAGACCACATCAAGCTCGGGAACCTGTGCTTTCAGGCGGTCCACATCCTTGTACACCATGTCCCACTGGCGGCCTTTGCGGTAGCCGGCGTAGGGCTTCGTGGTTGTTTGTGCAAACACCATAGCCGAGTTAGTGGCAAATCCTTCGAAGTTGTTGGACAGCTTTTCCTTCAGTCCCTTGCCTCCTCCGATGAGTGCCACGAGCATGAAAACGCCCCAGAACACGCCGAACCCGGTTAAGAACGACCTGCTCTTGTTGCGCGTCAGCGTGTCGAGTATCTCCTTGTAGGTATCTATGTCGATTTTCATTTGATGGGTGATGGGTGGTGGGTGATGGGTGTTAAATGGATGGAACTTTGGGTGTTAGGTGATGGGTGATGGGTGTTAATGGGGTTGGTGGGTGGGTGTTGGGTGATAGGTGATGGGTGTTAAATGGATGGAACTTTGGGTGTTAGGTGATGGGTGATGGGTGTTAATGTTTTGTTTGCTACTTAACTCCCTCCCCTTCGGGGAGGGCGGGGGGAGAGGTTTCATTCCATCCTCAACGCCTCTATGGGCCTGATGCGGGCTGCCTTGCGTGCAGGGATGAGGCCGGCGAGGGTTCCGGCGAGCACCATTACAAGCGTTGCTTCGATGCAGACGTCAAGACCAACGGTAGGGTTGACGAACATCGTGGCCGTAAAGAGGCCCGAGTCCACCTGCATGTGGCCGATGGTGGCGTCCATGTACTGGTTGGCCGCGATGCCCAGCACCATGCCCACGTAGCCGAAGAAGGTGGTGATGATGATGCTCTCCACGATGATGAGCCGCAGGATAGACCACGGCGTGGCCCCTATAGCCTTGCGGATGCCGAACTCGTGGGTGCGCTCCCTGACCGTTATGAGCATGATGTTGCTCACGCCCACGATGCCGCTAAGCAGCGTGAAGAGGCCTATCACCCACAGTGCCGTGCGGATGATGCCCATGCCGGTGTTCATCTGCAGGTTCTGAGTGAAGCGGTTCCAAATCCAGACGGCCTCCTCGTCGTCCTTTGCTGCACGGTGGTTGCCGTTCAGCGTGGCGCGGTACTGCTGCTCAAAGGCCTCGTTAGCGGCCTGCGAGTTGAGCCCGTGGAAGGAGAAGATGATGTTGCCGGTCTTGTCGCCGCGGTTGTATATCGTCCGGAAAGTGGTGAAGGAGATGAACGCGTCGGTGCCCATCCGGCTCTTGTCGCTCTTGTACACGCCCACCACCATGAAGGAGAGGTCGCCCACCTTGACATGTCGGCCCACGAGTTCGGCCACATGTCCGGGCGCCAGTTCCTTGCTCATGTCCTCGCTCAGCACAACAACCTTGCGGCGGTCGCGCAGGTCCACGTCGTTGATGAACCGCCCGCAGAGCATGTCGCGCTTGTTGATAACGATGTCGTTTGGGTACACTCCGCTGATGTTAGCATTGGTGTAGTTGCCTCCGTAGCTGATGTTTGTATTGCCATTGTCGAGCTCCGCGCCCACGTTGTCTATGTTCTTGCCGTACACCTTGCCCGTAAGTTCCATGTCGCGGTCGTTGAGTTCAACCGCTCGTCCTTCCTTCATGCCCTCGTGGGCCTTTGAAGTCTGGCCGCCGAAGACAACCATCGAGTTGCTGAGATACCTGCCCGTGTTCTGCTCCGTGGCGTTGATGAGCCCGTTGCCGGCACCCAGCAGGAAGATAAGCATGAAGATGCCCCACGCCACGGCGAAGCCCGTGAGCGCGGTGCGGAGCTTGTTGCGCCGGGCCGTTGACCATATTTCGCTGATGATATCCCGCATTTCAGGTTCTTGTTTTCGCTGTTACTGCCACGCCGAGTGGGCGCTTCGGTAAGGCAAATTGTAAATTATTGGTTTACAGATGGTTACATTTTACATTCCAAAAGGGCACGTTCAAGGGGCTTGAAGGGCATGTTCAAGGGGCCTGAAGGATAACATCAAGAGGCCTGAACGATGCCTTCAACGAGCCCCGCCGGCCGTTCCGGCTTTACTGCCCGCCGCCACCCGCCTGGGCAAATGCAGTGAGAGCGGCCCCCGCCAGCCCCGCACTGCGTCCCGACAGCAAAGGTTCTACTTCATCACTCCGTTGATGCCGAAGGGGCTGGAGTGGTGGTCGAGGTTCTCCTCGATGGTGCCTATGAGGCCGTCCTTGATGTGTACAATCTTGTTGGTCTCGTTAGCAACGCCGCTCTCGTGGGTCACCACGACTATTGTTTTGCGCTCCTCGGCGTTCAGCTGCTTCAGGAGTTCCATCACCTCGACGCTCGTCTTGGAGTCCAGAGCACCCGTTGGCTCGTCGGCCAGGATAATCTTGGGCTGCGTAATCAGTGCCCGCGCTATGGCCACTCGCTGCTTCTGGCCGCCGCTCATCTCGTTGGGATAGTGCTCGGCCCACTGCGTAAGGCCCAGTTTGTCGAGGTATTCCATGGCCAGCTTGTGGCGTGTGCGGCGGCTCACGCCCTGATAGAAGAGCGGCAGCTCTACGTTCTCCACGGCCGTCTTGAAGCCGATGAGGTTGAAACTCTGGAAGATGAAGCCTATCATGCGGTTGCGGTATTCGGCCGCACGGCGCTCGGAGAGGTCGCGTATGAGCGTGCCGGCCAGCTCGTAAGTGCCGCTGTCGTAGTTGTCGAGAATGCCTAATATATTTAATAAGGTGGACTTTCCCGACCCCGACGCGCCCATGATGGACACGAACTCGCCCTCCTCAATGTCGAGGCTGATGCCCTTGAGCACGTGCAGAGGCTGCGCGCCGAAGTATGTCTTGTTTACATCTTGTAAGTGTATCATCATAAGCTATAGACGTTGTTGGGGCAAGAAAAGTTGCAGCCGAGGCCGTTTTCACTACATGCGGAAGCTAATCGGCAGCCTGTATTGCACCCTCACCGGTTCGCCTTTCAGCGTACCGGGCTTCCAGGCGGGCATGGCTTTCACCACGCGGGCGCCCTCCCGGGCCATCTGGAGCAGGCACTCGCGCTTGAGTTCCTGCTGCTCCGACAGGGTTAACTTGTCGAACTTGGCTTGGTTAAGGCCCGTAATGGTGCAGTCGGGAGCGGTGATGCTGCTGATGGAACCATCCTTCTCGACCACGAACGACATCACTACACGCCCCTCGGCACCCAGTTTACGCGCCGCTTCCGGGTAGCTGAGGTTCTGTTTCAGGAAGCTCAGCAGCGCCTCGGTGCCGCCGGGATACTGCGGCATTCCGGCCACATCGGCCTGCGGCAGCGTATCGGCAACCTCGGCCAGGCGCGCGGCCAGCTTCTCTATCATCACCGTACCGAGGTCTATCTTGCCGTCGGGGGCCACGAGATACATGGTAGGAATCCAGTTCACATGGTAGTCGCGGTCTATCTTGGTCTCCTTTTTCCACTTCTTGAGTTCGCTGTATTGCAGCCATCTCATTTCGTTTTGGCGGATGCACTTGAGCCAAGCATCGCGGTCGGTGTCGAAGGAGATGCCGATGAACTGCACGCCGCGGGGGGCATACTTGTCGCGCAGCTGCTTCATGGCGGCAATGTCCTTGCGGCAATCAGGGCACCAGGAGGCCCAGAAATCGAGCACTACGTAGCGGCCGCGGAAGCTGCTCAGGGGGATGTTACGCTTGGGGTTGGAGAGGTCGACAACAAATTCGGGCGCCTCGGTGCCGGGTTTCAGCAGGTCGGTGGCGTACTTGGCATCGGCATCCTCCTGCTGTGCCAGGGCTCCGATGGCAGTTGTCAGCAGCAGTGCTGCAGCTAAAAAGCATCTTTTCATCATTGTTTCTGTTTTGGTTTATATCTTTTCTATTTTCAGTGTCTGGTCGCAGTAATCGACTATGGCGGGCCGATGGGTGATGAAGATAACGGTCTTGTCGTGTGCCGAGAGCACGTTGCGCAGCAGCTGCTCCTCCGTTTCGGGGTCCAAGGCGCTGGTTGCCTCGTCGAAAAGCATGATGCTGCGGTCGCGCAGCAGGGCGCGTGCAATGGCGATGCGTTGGGCCTGCCCCTCGCTCAGTCCGCCGCCCGACTCGCTGCAAAGGGTATCAAGACCGGCCGGTAAGTCCATCACGAAGTCGGCACAAGCCTTGTGCAGCGCCTCCTGCATGTCCTCATCGGTGGCGCTAAGACGGCCCAGCCGCAGGTTGTCTCGTATGGTTCCGCTCATCAGGGTGTTGCCCTGGGGCACGTAAACGAAGTTGCACCGCGTGCGCGGAGAGAGCTCCACGGTCTTGCGGTTGTTGTAGATACAGATGCTGCCCTGCTGCGGGTGTACGAGTGCCAGTATCATGCGCACGAGCGTGGTCTTGCCGGCGCCGGTCTCGCCGAGTATGGCCGTGCAGGAACCGGGATAGAAGTCGAAGTCCAGGTTCTTGATAACGGCGCCGTCAATGTCATCGTACGCGTAGGTTACCTGCTGCAGGCGGACACCGCAGGGGCCGTCAATCTCGATGGGATTGCCCTGCTCTTCGAGCGGGTTTTCTTCCAGTTCCATCAGCCGTTCGGCTGCCGTAAACACGCTCACGAAGGCCGGCACCAGCTTGGTAAGGTTGCGCGCAGGGCCCTGGATGCGGTTCACGAGCTGCAGGAAGGCCGTCATGCCGCCAAAGGTAAGCGTATGTTCGGCCATGCGGACGGCTGCCCACAGGAAGGCAACGAGGTAACCCAGGGCGAAGCCGAAGTTGAGTATGAGGTTTGAAAAGACGCTGAACACCGTACGCCTGACCACGTTGTGGCGCAGCACACTCTGCGTATTCTCCAGCCGGTCCACCATAGCAGCGTCGCTCTCCAGGGTCTTGATGAGCATGCGGTTTTGTATCGTCTCCTGCAAAACGCTCTGAACCTTGGAGTCGGAGTTGCGTACATCGCGCGTAAGCCGGCGCATCTGGCCCACGTAAATCTTGCTTACGGCCACGAAAACCGGAATGATAAGCACCGTGATGAAGGCCAGCGTGCGGTCCATGGAGAAGAGGTAGAAGAACGCACCGAGAAACATGGCCAGCACGCTGAGCGTACTCGGGATGGTTTCGGTAAGGAAGTTGACTACCGTATTGACATCGAACTCGAGCCTGTTGAGCACGTCGCCCGAGTGGAGAGCTTCCCTTCCGTGCCACTCGGAGCGCAGAATGCGGTCGAGCATGCGCTGCTGCATGCGGTTCTGAGCCTTGATGCCGAGGATGTTACGCACCCAAACAGTCGAGATGTTGAGTGCGAAATCGCACAGTATAAGGGCTCCCATGAGCGCCACAGCCTGGTAGATGGAGCCCGGAACCACGCCTGCAGCCACGTCGATGGCATGCTGCACCGCCCACACCTGGCTCAGACTAACGCACACCGAGAGCAGACCGATAACGGCGTTGAGCACGGCTTGCAGCCTGTTGCCACGCCAGGCGCGCCACAGCCACTTCATGATAACCCGCGCGGTGTACTTCTGTTCGGGTATTCTCAGCAGTTCGCGTATGTTCATCTTCATTGTTCCGTGCAGTTTGTTCGTCGTCGGCCGCCGCGCCGTTACTGCCGCTGGTCTACGCCCCACATCATCTTTTCGCGCAGCGTTGAGAAGTAACGCTGGCAGCGCCGCTTCACAATGCGGATGGCATAGGGCGCCTTGCGGATGGTGAGACGGGTGCCCTCGTCGAGCTTCTCCGACCGTCCGTCGATGGCAACGAGGTAGTTGTGCGAGCGGCTTTCTATCTCCAGACTTATCTCGCTGTCGTCATTGATGACGATGGGGCGTATGTTCAGGCTGTGGGGAGCTACGGGCGTGATGCACAGGTTGCGCGCATCGGGCACGATGATGGGCCCTCCGTTGGACAGGCTGTAGGCCGTCGAGCCGGTAGGAGTGGAGATGATGAGCCCGTCGGCCTGGTAGGTAACGAGGTATTCGCCGTTGATACAGGTGCGGATGCTTATCATCGAGGCGTCGTCGCGCTTGAGTACGGCGATGTCGTTCAGCGCAAACGGACTGCCCGGTATCGGCTCACCGGCGGCCGCAATCTCAATGACGGCATGCTCCTCGACGTCGTATTCGCCGCGGTACAGCTCGTCTACGGCCTGCTCTATCTCGCCCGGGAGCACGTCGGCCAGGAACCCCAGCCGCCCCGCATTGACGCCCACGATGGGCGTGAGCTTGCTGCCAACCCGGCTGGCCGCCCGCAGAAAGGTGCCGTCGCCGCCCAGCGAGAGCACGAAATCAGCCTGGAAGTGGCCGTCGTCGAACACGCCGGCAGGCTCGAAGTTCACCACACGCTGCCTGACCAGGAACTCATAATAAGGCCGGTCGATGAATATTTCGGCCTCATGTCGTTGCAGGCAGCTGATAACGGCCTGTACCGAGCCCGACTTCTTGGGCTGGAACTCATTGCCGAAGAGGGCAAACTTCATGTTGCGTGACGTCATGTTGTGATATTGCTTCGTTGAGTCGGGGCGCTGCCTCCACGTTTGGCAGGCCCTTATTTTTACTTGCAAACTTACATAAAAATATCGGATTTGGAACCAATCGGGCCGAGAATTTCACCTTTTTCGTACGAATATGCCTCCGTTTCCTTACGAACACGGCTCCACACAGCCCGTAGGCACTCGCCCGGAAGGCCGCCACCAGCGCCCTACAAGCACCCCGAGCGGGTAAAAGGAAACCCCTTTTCGGGTTCTTGAAGCACGTAAGCAAGAACTTTCGACAAGTGTCGCACATGAATTCGACACTTGTCGCACAATCGTGCGACACCTGTCAAAAGTTCCCGGAGCAAATCTTCAGCGCTCCTGCTCCACCCTTCACGCACCCCTGCTTCACCCTTCACGTGCAAAAAATATGTCCGGCCACGCCCTCCCCTCCTTCGGAGGGGCCGGGGGAGGTCTTGGTTTTCTGCTCCTGCATTTGGCAGTTTCAACAAAAAAAGCTATCTTTGCCATTAACTATACACTAACAACATGGCAAAAGTATATGAATTCCTGGCCAACGGCTTCGAAGAAGTTGAGGCGCTGGCACCGGTAGACATCCTCCGCAGAGGGGGCGTTGAGATAAAGACAGTGAGCGTAACGGGCTCGGAACTGGTGGAGAGTTCGCACGGCGTAACCATCAAGGCCGACCTCAGGTTCGAGGATGCAGGCGACTACAGCGATGCCGACCTGCTGATGATACCGGGCGGACTGCCCGGCGCCACCAACCTGAACGCCCACGAGGGAGTGAGAAACGCCCTGCTCAAGCAGTACGAGAGCGGCCGCCGCGTGGGCGCCATCTGCGCCGCGCCGATGGTGCTGGGCAGCATCGGAATACTGAAGGGCAAGCGCGCCACCTGCTCGCCGGGCTTCGAGAAGTACCTAACGGGGGCTGAATACACGGCCGAACTGGTGACCGAAGACGGCAACATCATTACCGGCGAGGGCCCTGCAGCCACCTTCCCCTATGCCTACAGGATTCTTTCCTACTTCATCGGAGACGGCGCCGTGGCCGAGTTGCAGGCGAAGATGCAGTACGCCCACCTGATGGAGAACCGCTAACAAGGCCCCCGGAGCATGGATTACATCATCATAGTGGCCGGCGGCAAGGGGCTCCGCATGGGCTCCGACGTGCCCAAACAGTTTCTGCCCATAGGTGGAAAGCCCGTGCTCATGCGCACCATCGAGCGCTTCCACGCCTACGATGCGGCCCTGCGCATCATCCTCGTGCTGCCCCGCGAGCAGCATGAGTACTGGCAGCAGCTGTGCCGGGAGTACCGCTTCGGCATCAGGCACACCCTGGCCGAGGGCGGCGCAACGCGCTTCCACTCGTCGCGTAACGGACTGGCGGCCATTCCGGAGGGCGAGCACGGCGTGGCAGGCATACACGACGGCGTGCGTCCCTTCGTATCTACGGAGGTCATCGGGCGCTGCTTCGACAGGGCGCGCGAGGACTATGCGGCCATCCCCGTGGTGCCGGTTACGGACACGCTGCGCTACGTTGGCGACAACGGAGGCGGCCGGAACGTGCTCCGGAGCGACTATCGGGTGGTGCAGACGCCGCAGGTTTTCGACATCGGCCTGCTGAGGCAGGCCTTCAGCCAGCCCTACGACGAGGCCTTTACCGACGACGCCTCGGTGGTTGAACGCCTCGGCTGCAGTGTTGCCATGGTAGAGGGCAACCCCGAGAACATCAAGATTACCACCCCCGTGGACCTCAAAATTGCCGAAGCATTGCTGTCATGCTGAACGTTTTAGACCAGGACATCAAGTATCTGCCGGGCGTAGGACCCAGGCGAAAGGAGATATTGAGCAAGGAGCTTGATATCCGGACGTGGGCCGACTTGCTTGAGTATTACCCCTACAAGTACGTTGACCGCAGCCGTATCTACACCATCGACGAGCTCTCGCAGGACATGCCGTTCGTGCAGATTAAGGGCCGCATCCTCAGCTTTGAGGAGTTCTCGATGGGCGGAAGGAGAAAACGCGTGGTGGCGCATTTTACCGACGGCCACGGCGTTTGCAACCTGGTGTGGTTCCACGGCACGCAGTACGTGTACAAGAGTTATAAGGTAGAGAGGGAATACATTGTCTTCGGAAAGCCTGCGATCTATGGCGGGCGCTTCCAGTTTGCCCATCCCGACATCGACGATGCTGCCTCGCTGCAGCTCTCGGACATGGGCATGCAACCTTATTATATTACCACCGAGCGCATGAAGAAGGCCGGCATGCAGAGCCGGGCCATCGAGAAAATAGAGAAAACGCTGATAGACAAGCTCACCGCTCCCCTGCCCGAGACGCTCCCGCCGTTCATAACGGGGCCGCTGCACCTCATCTCGCGCGACGATGCCTTCCGCAAGGTGCATTATCCCAAGAGTGCCGACGAGATGCAGCGGGCCCGGCTCAGGCTCAAGTTCGAGGAGCTCTTCTACGTTCAACTCAACATTCTGCGCTACGCGAGCGACCACCGCCGCAAGTACCGGGGCTACATCTTCGGGCACGTGGGCAGCCTGTTCAACAGCTTCTACCACAACAACCTGCCCTTTGAGCTCACCAACGCGCAGAAGCGGGTGATGCACGAAATCAGGCAGGACATGCGTTCCGGCCGCCAGATGAACCGCCTGCTGCAGGGCGACGTGGGCTCGGGCAAGACGCTGGTAGCCCTCATGTCGATGCTCATCGCCATCGACAACGGCTTCCAGGCCTGCATCATGGCCCCCACGGAGATACTGGCAGAGCAGCATCTGCACACCATCAAGGCCTTCCTGCGTGGCATGGACATACGCGTGGAGCTGCTTACAGGCATCGTGAAGGGCAAACGGCGCAAGGAGGTTCTGCAGGGGTTGGCCGACGGCAGCGTGCAGATACTCGTCGGGACGCATGCAGTTATCGAGGACACGGTGCAGTTCTGGCGCCTCGGATTGGCCGTTGTCGACGAGCAGCACCGCTTCGGCGTGGAGCAGCGGGCACGCCTGTGGGCCAAGAGCGAGAACCCTCCGCACATCCTGGTCATGACGGCCACGCCCATTCCACGCACGCTGGCAATGACCATCTACGGCGACTTGGACGTGAGTGTGATAGACGAACTGCCGCCCGGACGCAAGCCTATACAGACCATTCACAAGTACGACAGCCAGATGACGAGCCTCTATCGCGGCATCCGCCAGCAGATACACGAGGGGCGACAGGTGTACATCGTCTTCCCGCTCATCAAGGAGAGCGAGAAGAACGACCTCAAGAACCTCGAAGAAGGCTTTGAGACACTGCGCCAGGCGTTCCCCGAATTCAGGCTCAGCAAGGTGCACGGGAAGATGAAATCCAAAGATAAGGAGGAGGAAATGAGGCGCTTCGTGAGCGGCGAGACGCAGATACTGGTGGCTACAACGGTGATAGAAGTGGGCGTGAACGTGCCCAATGCCTCGGTCATGGTGATACTCGACGCCCAGCGCTTCGGCCTTTCGCAGCTGCACCAGCTGCGCGGTCGCGTGGGCCGCGGGGCCGACCAGAGCTACTGCATACTCGTAACACACTACAAACTGGCCGAAGATACGCGCAAGAGAATTGAGATTATGTGCGATACAAACGACGGTTTCCAGATTGCGGAGGCCGACCTCAAGCTCCGCGGGCCGGGCGACCTGGAGGGCACGCAGCAAAGTGGAATGGCCTTCGACCTCAAGATTGCCGACATTGCCCGCGACGGGCAAATCGTGCAGATGGCGCGCGACGAGGCACAGAAAATCATCGACGACGACCCCACTTGTGAAAAGCAGGAATACCAAATGCTGTGGGATAGGTTAAAAGAATTAAGAAAAACCAACGTAAATTGGGCCGCCATCAGCTAACGGACGAAACCTCCCGCATGCTTCTGTTTATGCTACGTCCCCACCACATTGCAACAATTACAAGTATGTTAAATCCTAAATAAAAACTGTTAACTTCGTAACAAAATCGTCATATTTTCGTTATCTTTGCGAAGTCTTTTAATAATTCTCCGAATATTTGTACTGTTCAAGAATTCACGAGAATGAAATAAATAACCTTATTTCATTGAAGACGTAAACCTATCTTGCAATTATGAATTTGAAGAAAACTATTAAACTTTTAGCAATTATCGGGCTTTTCGTTCCAGCTGCGCAACCTGCCGCAGGCCAAGATCTATTGGCCAGGCAAGCACCAGTTGACCGACGAATGAAAGCTGTGGACACAGTAGCCCTGAAAAACCTTATAGACAAAGAGAATCTTCAATCCCCGGCAGCCGAGCTCTACGATGATTGGAACAACAAATACGCACACCGCACCACCGAACTTCCGGACTCCTTCCGAATTAATTTACGCCATTTCTGCATGCCGACCACCAGCCGCGTCATCACGAGTAACTTCGGTTCACGCTGGGGAAGGCAGCATAAAGGACTTGACATCAAGGTATATATAGGCGATACCATCCGCGCCGCATTCGCCGGAAAGGTACGTATCGTAAGGTACGAAGGCGGCGGCTACGGCAAGTACATCGTCATTCGCCATCCCAACGGACTTGAAACAATCTACGGACACCTGTCCAAGCAGCTGGTTGAAGAAGACCAGACGGTGCGTGCAGGAGAAGTTATCGGCTTGGGCGGAAACACCGGACGCAGTACCGGTTCGCACCTCCACTTCGAAACCCGACTGTGTGGCGTGGCACTGAACCCGGCCATTTTCTTCGATTTCCGTAATCAGGACATCACCGCCGACAGCTATCTCTTCCGCCGTAACGGCTACGAACACGAGTCTGCTGAGGCCACCCGCCTGCGCGGAAAGGTTGGAAACGGCGGCTATACCCGCGAGATGGTGCAGGGCACTCCTGCCCAGGACAGCGGCGAACGCATGTACCACAAGGTGGAAACCGGGGAGACTCTCGCCTCTATTGCCGAGAAGAGAGGCGTTACCATTGCCCGTATCTGCGAGCTAAACCATATCCGCCGCAACGCGAGAATACGCCCCGGACAGATGCTGAGATACTCATAAGAGTTCTTCCGAACAAATGCTAAAATAACTGTAATCGCCCGCTTGGATGCAAATTCAGGCGGGCGAAAATCGTTTCAGGCCGTTACTCTCACTTCTTGAGCACTGCCCGAACCACGAACCAGGCGTGCATGGCGAGGGTGGAAAGCCACCCGTAGTGATGCGCCATGAGGCGGAAGCGTTCACGGAGCGAGGCCTTATGGCTGGTTACACTCATGCCCCCGTCCAGGTAGTTGACCACAACCTCGTGCACATACGTCAGCGGCAGCCCCCTGCGGTCGGCCTCTTTCATGACGCGGATGCACCAGTCGACATCGGCCGAGAGCCGGTACGACAGGTCGTAAGGATTGTTGCGGGCTATGTCAGTACGTGCATAGAAAGCCTGATGGCACACCAGCATGCCCCGGCGGAACGACTTCCACGACAGCTGCTCGGGCGGAGCAAGCCTGCGGTGGCGCAGAAACCGCCCCGCTGCATCCACGATGTCGGTATCACCATAGAGCACGGCAGGCAGCACAGCGCCCTCCTCCACGCAGGCAGCAACATGCTTCAGCGTGGCCGGAGAGGGAAAAACATCGCCCGCATTGAGAAACACCACATAGTCGCCCGATGCCCTTTGCAGCCCTTTGTTCATGGCATCGTAGAGCCCGCTGTCGGGTTCCGACACCACCACCACCCTGTGCCCGCACGCTGCGAGGTCCGACTTTTCCTTGTAACTCAGTGCCAGCGCCACCGTATCGTCATTCGAGCGGCCGTCGAGCACGAGATGTTCCACCTTATTATATTCCTGTTCCAGCACGCTGTCCAGGGTGCGCTGCAGCACCTGCCCGGCATTGAACGTGCAGGTAACGACCGTAAACGTAATCATAGCTTGTAGTTCTTGAGTGCCATGGCACGGTGATAGATGTCGATGTAACGGATGGCCACGTTGCGCTGCGAGTAGTTTTTGAGCACCTTGTTCACGGCTGCCCGCGAGAGTGCTGCACCGTCGGCTTCGTCCAGCACCCAGTGAATACCCTGCGCCAAGTCGGCCGAATTCTTGTATTCAGCTACATAGCCGTTCAGCCGATGGTCGATTTCCTCGGGTATGCCGCCCACGTTGAAGCCCACGCAAGGCACGCCGCAGGCCATTGCCTCCATGATGGTGTTGGGCAGGTTGTCCTCCAGCGAGGGCAGTACAAACACGTTGGCAGCGTTGTACACGCTCACGATGCGCTTCTCGTCGTTCACATATCCCAGCGCATAAGCAGGCAAGGCCAGCTGCGAGGCTATCTCTTCCGAGTGGCCGCCGAGGATGGCCACGCCCGTGTCGGCCTTCATTTCGGGATGCAGGGCCACCAGTTTGACGATGGCGTCGATGAAATACGAGCTGCCTTTACGCTCGTCGGTAACGCGCTGCGAGACAAAGAGAATAATCCGCCTCTCGGCCGGCAGCCCCGCCTGCAGGCGCGCCTCGTGCCTGTCCTTGGGGCAGAACACGCGCGTGTCGATGGCGTTGGGCACGCTCTCCACGCGCTGCCCCACGAACAGGGCGCTGTGTTTGGCCTGGTCGCAGAGCCACCGGCTGCACGCCACGAAGAAGATGCTGCCGCACCGGTAGAGCTCCTGCTTGCGCCGCCAGATGCGCGCCGAGAGGTCGTTTGCCGACCCCCCGCCGGGCAGCAGACGGCAGTCGCGGCAGCCGGTGCGGAACGCCGGGCACGCGCGGGCGTAGTGGCAGATACCTGTGGCGGGCCAGAGGTCGTGCATGGTCCACACCACCGGCTTGCCACTGTCCAGTATCTTGCCGATACCGGAGAGCGAGAGCATGCCCTGGTTAATCCAGTTCAGGTGAATGACGTCGGCCTCCCGGAACTCCGGCAGCTTGGTAATGTCGCTCCCGGTGTTGGCTATATCGACTTCGAACAGGTGCCTGCGCGAGAACCGGAGACGCCAGAAGATGCACCAGCGCTCCCACAGGAAGTGCCATCGAGTGGCCGTTCCCTGCGGCAGCCCCACCACGGTAATGCTGTCGGTTTCCTTGTCGCGCACCAGCATCTTGGCCTTCACGCCGTTGTTGTTGAGTGCTTCCATCAGGCGGTTGGCCGCCACTGCCGCTCCTCCGGTTCTCTCGCTTGTGTTTACAATGAGTACCCTCATGGTTCTGTTAGTTTCGTGTAAAGGTACTGCAAAATGCCGAACCGGCAAAGCCTATTTGCATTTTTTATCCGATTACGCGCCCACGCGCCCCCTTGCCGGCCTGCAGAACCGCAAACGAAGGCAGCGACAGGAAAGGCGGCAGATTGTGGTCGCCCACGCAGCATTTTACTAACAGTATTTAACAAAACGGGCAGTAATAGTTACGGTTTTATCCTTGTGTTCGGGCACAGGTCATTGATTTACATCAAGAAAAACGCGTTTTTGAGCGAAAAAGGCATCGAAACTATTGCGCGAAGCAGAATTTCGTCGTATCTTTGCAGTGTCAAAAGGTTAATAGATTGTTTAGGTTAGTAGTAATAGATTTAGGTTTTTAGTTATTAGGTTTTAAGGTAGATTTGATAGATTGTTTAACAGGAAAGCAATGGAAGCCGTGAGGTTTTCATTTACTTAGAAAAGGATTTTTAGTTAAACATAGGGTTACGCCGCAGCTCGTTGAGGGTTGCGGCGTAATTGCTTTTCAGGAGCATGACGCCGGCTTTCGGCGTTCATGCCGGCCGGTGTTTTTCTCCACGTTTCTTGCTCATGCCATTCAAGGCCCTTGAAGATGCCCTTCAAGGGCCTTGAAGCTATCGTTCAGGAGGCTTGAAGCTATGGGTCAGCAATCCGGGATATTTGCAGCCTGTTTCTTCGATGCCGGCAGTATAACCGCCAGGCGTCTGCGGCAAGTTCCTGAAAGGCATCCTCCGCCCCTTCACTTCCACTCTTCACGCACCCGGAAAGAGCATTTGCAGCCTATCTGTTATCCCTTATCTTTTATCTATTATCTATTATCTCCCCCTGTCTCAGCGGTGTTTCTCCTTCCCCAGAAGTTTCCTTACGCGGCGCTGCACGGCTCCGGCTATGCCACCAAAGTTGCCGTGGCGCAGGTTGAGCAGCAGCTCCTCGGCCGAGCGGGCGGCCTTTATCCACGGGTGACCCCATGCGTTGGTGCGGTAGAGGCGCTCCTTGTAGTCCACATTCTCGATGATGTAGCGCGGGTGACGGAGCGGAAACTCCAGCTCGTGGCGCTGCATGGTGAAGATGCGGCGATAGGCCCGCGGGGTGGTCTGCAGGCTTCCGGAGAAGTGGGTGGAGTCGGCCGAGAGGCCGAGATTGTTGATGAGGTTCTTCCGGGGCATGATGGCAAGGCCCGAGTTGAGCAGCATGCTGGCCCAGAAGATGCTCTCGTAATACGCTTTACCTGTGGAGCGGTGCTCGCGGCACATGGGTATGAAGTCCTTGCGGTAGCCCCGCTGGCGCACCAGTGAGGTGAGTCGGAGCATGGCCTCGCGGTCGTCAAGGAAGGCGTAATCGCCCTCCCACCGGTCTACCACGCGCCGCCAGGAGGCCCATCCCCAGATGGCAAACACGCTGGTAAAGAAGTAACTGTCGCTGCAGTCGGGCGTCAGCTCGTCTTCATTGAACCCGCAGACCATCGAGATGCGCTCATCGTGCTCGTAACGGTCGAGCATCTCCTTGCAAAAAGGGAAGAACGACTGCGACGGCACGTCGTCATCCTCCAGCACGATGCACTTGTCAGCCATCGAGAAAGCCCACTTCTGCGAGAGATACTCCGACGGGTCGCAGCCGTAGTTGCGCTCCTGGTAGAGCCTGTGTACGTCGCACTCCCAGTCTATCTGCTCCGCTATACGGCGGCAGGCCTCTATGCCCGGCAGGTCGTTCTCGTTCCTGGGGCCGTCCTGGTAGAGAAAGAGACGGGTGGGACGAGCCTTCTTCACCTCGCCGAAAACACGCCCGAAGTGCTCCGGGCGGTTAAAGAAAAGCATCAGTACGGCTACATCCGTTTTGGCTGGCTGTTTCATGTCTGTTAGCTGTTTTGCGGGTAAAGATAGCACAAAAGAGCGATATTTCAAAATAAACTGCCGTTTTCAACCGAATATTTTATACTTTTGCAGGCGGACAACAGATGAAACGAATGAAGAAACTCATGGCCCTGCGCAGGGAAGAAGTGCCCGTAGCGGTGGCTGCCTTGCTGGTAACGGCGGCGCTCAACGTGCTGCTCGTGCAGTCGTATCCGGCCATGTTTACGCGCGGAGGCAAGTTAGGGTTCTGGACAATCTTCTACAAGCACTTCTGTGTTAGTGGCTTCGATGCCTACTCGTACATCTACCTGTCGAACGAACAGATATACTTCGAGCTCACGCGGCATCCGCTTTTTGCGGCCGTGCTCTGGCCGCTCTACGCCCTCAACCAGTGGCTCATGCCGCTCACGGGCACCAACTGGGCCGTGTATCTCATGGCAGCGGCGCTGGTGCTGAGTGCCACGGCGGCGGCCGTTACGGTGTTCCGCATCTTCCGGCGGGTAATGGAGACGGGCTACGCCGACGCCCTGCTGCTCACTGCCACGTTCTTTTCCTTTGCTTCCATCATGCTCACCGTCATGGTGCCCGACCATTTCTGCTTCTCTCTCCTCATGCTCTCGCTCACCCTCTACATAGCGGGCCGCCTGATGAAGGAGCGCAAGCCGCTCCGCGCATGGCAAACCGCGCTGCTCTTTCTCTTCACGGCAGGCATCACGCTGAGCAATGGCGTGAAGGTGGGCATTGCCTCCCTCTTTGCCAACGGGCGCCGCACGTTCGGCCCAAAGTTCTTTGCAGTGGCCTTTGTGGTGCCCTTGCTCATCATGGGAGCACTGGCCTACGGGCAGTACACGGGCATCATACGCCCGCAGGCGGCACGGAGCGAACGGCTCGAAAAGATACACATGGCCAAAGACAGCAACTTCGTGAAGCGCCACGAGGCCCACAACCGGTGGCTGAAAGCCAACCAGGGCAAGGCCGTAGCTGACAAGCCGCTGCTCAAGTGGACGGATGTAACGACGCCGCGGGGCAAGTCGCTGGTCGAAAACCTGTTCGGTGAGTCGATCCAACTGCACCGCGACTACCTGCTGAAGGATGCCAGCCAGTCGCGCCCCACGTTCGTCGAGTACCGCCACACCTATTCTTATATAGTAGAGTTCGCGGTCGTTGCCCTCTTCGTGCTCGGCCTCTGGTGCGGACGGGGCAGCCGGTTCGTGTGGCTGTGCATGAGCTGCGCGGGGTTCGACCTGTTGCTGCACTTCGTCTTGGGGTTCGGTCTCAACGAGGTGTACATCATGGGCGCCCACTGGATGCTTGTCGTTCCGGTGGCCTATGCCTGCCTGCTCAAGGGCCTGCGGCCTAAGTTCGCCACCGCCACCCGATTGCTGCTGCTCGGCCTCACGCTGTTTCTGTGGGCCTACAACGGCACGCTCATCGTAGGTCATTTTATCCAATAAGCTATGAGAAAAGACCAAGAAAACCTGCGCAAGTACACCTTGCAGAACCTCCGGGCATGCCAACTGAAGCAGCTCTCCATACTCCGCGAGATTGACCGGATATGCACCAAGCACGGCATACCCTACTGGCTCGACGGCGGAACCTTGCTGGGAGCCGTGCGCCACGGGGGCTTCATACCCTGGGATGACGACATAGACATAGCCATGTGGCTGCCCGACGCCAGGCGGTTTGAGGCCGTAGCACAGGCCGAACTGCCTGCTAACCTCTTCCTGCAGACGCCACGCACCGACCCCGGAAGCAAGGAGCCGATTGCCAAGATACGCGACCTGAACTCGCTGTACATCGAGGGCGGCGACCATTTCCAGGCCGACTATGCCAAGGGCATCTATGTAGACATCTTCCCGTTCGTAGACTATCCCGACGTTTCCCGCAAGCTCATTCGCACTCTCTGCAAAGGTATTGCCCGCAGTAACTCCATCTTGCACCACCTGCACGCATACTCCCTGCGCTCTTTCTGCGAGTTTTTCTGGTTCACGGGCATGTACTTCACCTATACTGCTGCATGGAAGCTGGTTTGCTTGTTGGGGCCGAAGACGCGCTGTTCCGACGTGCCCTACCTGAACGGAAGGGGCATCTCGTTCAGCAAGAAGGCCGTCATGCCGCTGTCGAAAATCAAGTTTGAGGGTGTTGAGTTTCCCTGTCCGGGAAACGCGGACGCATATCTGACCGACCTGTACGGCGACTACATGGCCGTTCCTCCGGTCGAGAAACGGGAGTTCCATTCGGTTTTCATCGTGCCCGAACTGGTCAAAGAAGAGCGTTGATTGTGTGCTTGAGCCCTTGCTCAAGCGTGAAGAGGGGGCGCCAGCCCAGCCCTTCAATCCTGTCGGTGCTGAACACCGCCTTGGTTATGGGGGTGGTATTGCCCTGCGTCCCGTCGTCGGGAATATCGAAAACCACCTGCGGTTTCGGCTCCCGTGGAGCCAATGAAGCCACCGTGCGGGCCAGTTCGAGGATGGTAACGTTGGACTCCGGGTTGGCTATGTTGTAGGCCCGACCGCTCTCACCCTTCAGGAGAAGATGCACGAGGGCGCTCGCACAGTCGGCCACATACAGCCACGAGCGGAACTGCTCGCCACGGCTCTTGAGCACGATGTTCTCTCCGCGCAGCACGTTACGGATGAACTGGGCGTACACGCGGTTATCACTCTCGGTGAAGAAGGGCCCGTACACGTGGCACGGCCGGCCGATGCAAACCTCTACACCGTACTGATGGGCATAGCTGATGCACAGCGTCTCGGCCGCGCGTTTGGCCGACGGATAGCACGAACGCACCGCAGCAGAGTCCACGTAGCCGCTGTATTCCTCGCTGAAGGCGCGCCCGTCGCCTTCGCCGTACACCTCACCTGACGACACATAGACGAACTTCCGCAGTCCGTGGGCTATGCCGTAGGACAGCAGGTTGTCAACTCCCATGATGTTGGACCGCATCACTCCCACCGGGTCCGATGTGTAGAGACGGGGCGAAGCGCCGCCGGCAGCGTCGATGATGTAGTCGAAGCAGAGGCCGGAGTCTATCCTTTCGGTCACGTCGAGCATCAGGAGATGGAAACGCGAGTTGCCCTCATAGGCGGCAAAACGAGCTTCGGCACGCCGGCGGTTGCGGCCTCCGGCGTAGACATCGAAGCCTTCTTGGGCCCTCAACATGAGCATATCGACCACGCACGAGCCTATAAGGCCGGTGGCGCCGAGCACCAATACGCGGCTTCCTTGCAGTTTCTCCCACGGCAGACGGAAGCCGTCAACCGCCCTGATATCGGCCTGATAGCCGCCTGTTACTTCAGCCATTCGTCTTTCTCCGTATGTATGAGCGCCTTGAACAGCTCCACGTCCTCCGTTTGCGTGAGCTTCAAGCCGTTGCGTTCGGAACCTGCAACGAGGTGCTGGCTGTCTATTCCGAGTGCCGACAGGAGCGTACAGGAGGCCACGGTGTTCTCTATGTGCCGCTCATCGGCCTCCCGGTGGGCGTCGAGAAGTGCCTTGAGATGATACGTGTGGGGTGTTTGCGTGCGGATGAGCCGCTCTCTCGGGATGGCGATGTTGCGCACGCAGTCGCCCTCCTTCTCCATGATGGCCTCCTTGCACACCATGCCCGTTACGGCATATCCGTACTTGCGGCACTTCTCGATGTTCTCCGTGATGATGCTCTCCGATACGAGCGGGCGCACGCCATCATGCACCAAGACGATGTCTTCATCGTTGCAGCCGGCCTGCCGCAGGCCAAGCAGACCGTTGCGGATGGAGTGCTGGTTGCTGTCTCCACCCTCGAAGACCCACCGGAGCTTTGTGATGTTGAACTGGTTGGCATAGGCCTGCAGCGCCACTTCCCACCCTTTGAGGCACACAACACAAATGGCATGGACGAGCGGATGGCTCTGGAAGGCCCGCATCGTATAGATAATGACGGGTATGTTGTCAATAGTCATGAACTGCTTGGGGATGTCCTGCCCCATGCGGTTACCCACACCGCCGGCCGTAAGTAATGCTATGTTCATAGTGCTGATGATTTACAAGGGCAAAGATAGGTAAAAATTCCGAATGCGCAAAACTTATTCAAGGTCGTATTGCACGTTGTTGTAGCTGAAGATAAAGGGATAGAAGAAGCCCCGCACCAGCCCGCGCAGGCCGCTGACGTTCTTCTTGTAGTACACCGTATGCCTGTGGCGCATGCACAGCCAGCACAGTTTGAAGAGCGACGAGAGCCGCTGACTGAGCATGTAACGGCTCATGCGGTGGGCCAGAGAGAACCGAGGCTCCTTGGTATGGAAGTAGATGTAGGTGTACAGAGCTTTCCAGTTGGGCTTCTGCTGCAGCCTCCGGTAGTTGCCGAAGCCCTGCAGATAGGGCTGGTAAGTGGGCTTCTGCGGCTGCTGACGGCCCAGTTCGGCCATCATGACGTGGCACGCCGAGTCGGCATTGTCACGGTGCCAGTTGAGCGGTTCGTCAACCATAACGATGCCGCCATGCAGCTGCGCGCAGATTGCAAGGCTCCAGTCGTAGATGATGTGGTCTATCCAGTACTCTTGATTCTGAACGAACTCGCGCCTGAGCAGCATGGTGTGGCCGGCGAAACCTACAAAGAGCAGGGCCGGGAGGGCATATTGAGGGCTCACGACGTGCGCATGCAGGGGGTCCACACCGCGCAGATGGGTGGAAAAACAGATATCGTGCGTGCCGATGGCGGCCACCTGGCGCTCTATCTTATGCGCCATCCAGACGTCGTCCTGGTCGCTGAAGGCAACGTAATCGCCCTTGGCACGCATGGCCGCACGCCTGAAGTTGAGGTTGAAACCCACGTTGCGCTCGTTCCGGTAGAAGCGGATGGCAGGATATCTTGCCGCATACTCGCGGCAGATGGCAGGCGTGGAGTCGGTCGAACAGTCGTCCTGAATGATGATTTCGGCCACGGGATAGGTCTGTGCCACGATGGAGTCGAGCTGCTCTCTGACATAACGCTCGCCGTTGTAGGTACACATCACCACCGATACAGTTTTGGTTGTATCCATCAGCTGTTGAATTTCGATTTGATAAAAGACATGCACTCACGCAGTATCTGCGCCCCGGCCAGCCGCATGACGAGATAGTAGAGCGCCGCCGCCACAAGCACGCGGGCCCCCAAGAGCAGCCACAGATTGGCGATGGAGGCCGTGAGCCAGTGGGTAACGGCCATCACTCCGGCGGCCGCGAGGGCAAAGGGAAGAACGTCCTTGAGGAACATAGACACCCTGTAACCGATGAGGCGGTTCACGAAATGGTGCCACACGAAGAGCCACACGATGTTGAGCGCCACGTAGGCACACACCATGGTGCGGATGCCCCAGTGCCAGATGAGCAGCATGGTAACTATCTGCGCGATGCCCAGCGACAGCGTTATCCACAGATAAGTGCCCGACTTACCCTTGCTGATGACCAGACTCGACATGAGCGAATACATGGGCATAACGGCCCCGCTCACGCACAACAGCTGCAGCAACTCTACGCTGGGCAGCCACTTGGCGGTAATGGCAAGGATGATGAACTCGCGCGCCACGAGGCCGAAACCCAGCAGGAGGGGGAACGAGAGGAAAGCAATGAAGCGCATGAGCTTGCGCAGCGCCTCGAGCTGTCGGTCGTGTTCATCGCGCAGGTCAACAAGCACGGGCTGCGCCACGGAGTCTACCATGCCCTGTATCAGGTTGTAGCACTTCGCATTCCACTGGTAGGCTTGGTTGTAGTTGCCCGTTGCGTGAGCCGAGAAATAGTGCCCCAGGAGGATGTTGAGCACGTTGTTGTTGATGTGGGTGATGATGGTCGTGGCCAGTAACTTGCAGCTGAAGCGGAACATGCGGCGCACGGGAGCGAAGTCGATGTGCAGACTCGGCCGCCACGGAGAGTAGTGCCAGTAGAGTGCCGTGTTAACGATATTGTACACGATGGTTTGCGTTGCCAGCGCCCAATACGCCATGCCGGCAAAGGCCATGGCCACACCAACCACGTTGCTGGTAAGCGTTGCCACGATGCCTGCCTTGGCCCGCTGCTTCACCATGAGGTTCTTGAAGAGGTAAGCCGACTGGGCAGTGCTCAAACTGGCAAAGAGAATGGACACGAAAGCATACCGGCACAGCGGCACCAGCTGCGGCAGATGATAGTAGGAGGCTATGAGCGGGGCCGCGAAAAACAGCAACACGTAGAGCGAGGAGCCCACGCTGATGTTGAACCAGAATACGGAATTGTAGTCGTTATGCGTGGGATGGCTCTCGTTGGCCAGTGCAGTA
This sequence comes from Prevotella sp. kh1p2, assembly GCF_900111525.1. Taxonomy (NCBI): domain Bacteria; kingdom Pseudomonadati; phylum Bacteroidota; class Bacteroidia; order Bacteroidales; family Prevotellaceae; genus Prevotella; species Prevotella sp. kh1p2. Next base: position 71,563 of record NZ_FOHY01000008.1, on the reverse strand, counting down.
ATGAAGCCGGAGTTCTGCAATGCCGTTGCTACCAGCGTGAAGACGGTTATCATGGCTATCATTCCGTAGTCGCTCTGGTCCAGAAGACGAGCCAGGATGATGCCGAACACCAGTCCGATAAGCTGCATGGCGCCGTTGTTCATGGCCCCCCAAAAGAGGCCGCGGGCCGTTTTTTCCTTCAGTGTTTCTGCCATTTACAATTCCAAGTTAACCTTTTCGCCGTTGCGCCTCACGATGCGCGCCGGGTTTCCCACTACGGTGCAGCCGGCCGGCACGTCCTTGTTCACCACGGCGCCGGCCCCTATCACCACGTCGTCGCCTATGCTGATGCCGCCAAACACCACCGCTCCCGTGCAGATGCTCACCCGGTTGCCTATCGTTGGTCGGCCTCCGTGGCCATTGCCCAGCGTAACAAGCTGCAGACAGTAGAAGTCGGTCCCGATGCTCTCCGCGTTCAGATAGGTAGCGTAGTTATGCTCAAAATGGGCACCCGTGCCTATCTGCGGGCACCAGATGTGGAGCGTCCGCTCGGGCGGCAGCAGCCACTTGATGAACGCAGAGCGGTACTCCCCCATCCTGTAATAGAACAGGTTGCGGAACGAGCGCTCGCGTGTGCAGGCCTTGACGAAGTTGAGCACCGAACCGCTTTGGTCCTGCACTTTCACCAGGTCGGCGTCTATCGTCTTGCGGTGCAGCAGATAGAGGGCTATGTGTGGCAGCATCCGGCACGCCGAGGCCGTAAGGATGGCGCATTGAGTGAGTGGGTTCATAATCCCTGATAGTTTTATATCTCAAGCCCACACTCGCTATATCCGAGTGCAGTTTAGCTTATGCAAAGATAAGGTAATTAGCCAACAGCGCAAAATTAATTTGTCAAAAAGGTCAAGAAGGGTGCGATTTCGCGGTGCCGGAAGATACCCTTTCCACTATATAATATATGTAGCCGCTCATAGCAATCACATAGGCGCCAGGGTATCCTCCCCTTAGAAAGGGGAGGTTAGGAGGGGATGACGGAAGCTATTCCTGTCTATCCAAACACATCCACGAGGCTAATTCGTATCCTCCCCTTGGAAAGGGGAGGCGAAGGAGGGGATGACCACATGGCAAGATACAGCAAAGTTGCAGCAAAAATCATCCCTACCCACCCTCCCCTTTCTAAGGGGAGGAAGCCCTGCAACGTGCAACTAAAATGGCTGAAACCGCACTTTCTGCCTTCTATTCGCAAACTATTAAAAATCAACAGATTACAAACTGCGAAGTAAAAGGTGCCTTTCAAGGCCCTTGAAGGGCATCACCAAGGGGCTGAAAGGTATCGTTCAAGGGGCTTGAAAGGCATCTCCGTGCCGCGCGGACATAAAAACATACAAAATAACAAACCATCTCCACCTCCATCTTCCCTATCCAAGAAAACGGCAGCAGCAGCCCTTTCCACATTTATTTTATAGGTATCGGCAATACTCCTCCTGCGACTTCGCTCCATAGCAAGCCATCCGTCAACCGGCAAGAAGATATATACAGATAATTATTCTTAAAAGAGTTAATAATCCGTAAATCACCAACAAAGACTGCCGAACGGAACAGCAGGAGTGCCATAAAATATGTATCTTTGCATTCCGTTTGCGGGGCGAGACTTAGAAACCCCGCGCCCGGTTGTGTTAATAGCACTGCTTTTGGCCGAGCAGGGCGGTTAGTGAATCAGCAGGGCAGCAGAGCAAAAGCCATGGATGGTCTCTTTTAGACTGGAGGCGCCGTGAGGTCTCTGTTACAGAACAATGTATCAAAATGTTTTTTAGTAGTAATTTTTAATTTCAAACATGGACACTTTAAGTTACAAAACTATTTCCGCTAACAAGGAAACAGCTAAGAAAGAGTGGGTGGTAATAGACGCCAGCGACCAGATTGTAGGCCGCCTCTGCTCTAAAGTAGCCAAGCTGCTTCGCGGAAAGTACAAACCAAACTTCACGCCTCACGTAGACTGTGGAGACAACGTAATCATTATCAACGCCGCCAAGGTGCGTTTCTCCGGCAAGAAGGAGACTGATAAGGTTTACACCCGCTATACTGGTTATCCCGGCGGACAGCGTTTTGACACGCCGGCCGAACTGCGCAAGCGCAAGAATGGCGTGGAGAAGATTATCCGCCACGCCGTAAAAGGCATGCTGCCCAAGGGTCCTCTGGGCCGCTCTATCCTCAACAACCTCTACGTTTACGAAGGAACAGAGCATCAGCAGCAGGCTCAGCAGCCTAAAACCATTGATATTAACCAGTATAAATAAAAAGGAATAAAGATGGAAATCATTAACGCAATAGGCCGTCGCAAGAGCGCTGTAGCTCGCGTTTACCTGACAGAAGGTACCGGCAAGATTACTATCAACAAGAAAGATATCGAGACCTACTTCCCCTCGGCCATTCTTCGGTACGTGGTAAAGCAGCCTCTGCAGCTGCTGGAAGTAGCAGAGAAATATGACATCAAGGCCAACCTGGACGGTGGAGGCTTCACCGGACAGAGCCAGGCACTGCGTCTTGCCATCGCGCGTGCACTCGTCAAGATTAACGCTGATGACAAGAAGGTGCTCAAGGACAACGGTTTCCTGACCCGCGACAGCCGTGCTGTTGAGCGTAAGAAGCCGGGACAGCCCAAAGCCCGCCGTCACTTCCAGTTCAGCAAGCGCTAAACAACTGCTGCCTGTCATGCTGTTTGCCGCGCTATATGCCGCATAGCAGCAGGCTCGCTTACCGGACTGACCCGTTTAGTATCTAAACCGGCGGGATTCAAAAGACTACCCGACGGCTGATTCTAACCAGAATTAAAAAGAAAGTAAACAACTAAAAAGAAAGAAGAAAAATGTCAAGAACAAACTTTGACCAGTTACTCCAGGCAGGCTGCCACTTCGGTCACCTGCGCCGTAAGTGGAATCCCGCAATGGCTCCTTATATCTTCATGGAGCGCAACGGCATCCACATCATCGACCTTCACAAGACAGTAGCCAAGATAGACGAGGCTGCCGAGGCCTTGAAAGGCATCGCCAAATCAGGCAAGAAGATTCTGTTCGTCTCTACTAAAAAACAGGCCAAGGACATTGTTGCCGAGAAGGCAGCCTCTGTCAACATGCCTTACGTCATCGAACGTTGGCCGGGCGGCATGCTCACCAACTTCCCTACCATCCGTAAGGCCGTAAAGAAAATGACGAACATCGACAAACTGATGAACGACGGAACATTCTCCAACCTCTCCAAAAGAGAGCTGCTGCAGATTAGCCGTCAACGTGCAAAGCTGGAGAAGAACCTGGGTTCCATCGCCGATCTTACCCGTCTGCCTTCTGCCTTGTTCGTAGTTGACGTCATGAAGGAGCACATCGCCGTTAAGGAAGCCAACCGTCTGGGCATCCCCGTATTTGCTATCGTGGATACGAACTCCGATCCCAAGGACATTGACTACGTCATCCCGGCCAACGACGACGCACAGGATTCCGTGAACGTTATCCTCACCGCCTGCTGTGCAGCTATTGCCGAAGGACTGGAGGAGCGCAAGGCAGAGAAAGCCGACGATAAAGCTGCCGCCGAACAGAGCGAAGAGGCAGCCGAAGGAAAGCGCCATGCACGCCGTGCACGCAAGGATACAACGAACGAAGTTCCTGCCGACGAGGCCCCTGCCGAGGAGGTTCAGGAAGCTGAATAAGCACATATATAATAAGGAGAGAGAGGAGTGAAGAATGCAGGCGTTGCACTCCTCATTGCTCTCTCTTGGTTTTACAACACGTTATTTTTAACTTTCAAAACACATAAAGAATTATGGCTGTTACAATAGCTGATATCCAGAAGCTCCGCAAAATGACCGGTGCAGGTCTTGCCGACTGCAAGAAAGCCCTCACGGAAGCCGATGGCAATATCGAGAAAGCAATCGAGCTCGTTCGCGAGCGTGGTCTTGCCATCGCCGCCAAGCGCAGCGACCGCGAAACTTCCAACGGCTGCGTACTCGTTAAAACTGTAGGTGATTTCTCCGCAATGGTTGCCGTTAAGTGCGAAACCGACTTCGTTGCCAACGGCAAGGACTTCATTGCAATGACACAGGATATACTCGACGCTGCCGTTGCTGCAAAGGCCAAGAGCCTGGATGAGGTAAAGAAACTCGTTCTGCCCAATGGCGACGACGCCGAGACTGCCGTCAAGCAGCGCAGCGGTATCACCGGAGAAAAGATGGAACTCGACGGCTACAACTACCTCGAGGGAGGCAACGTATCCGTTTACGACCACATGAACAAGCACATGCTTGCCACCATGGTACAGCTTGACAAGAACAACGACGAGGCCGGCCACAAGGTTGCCATGCAGGTGGCTGCCATGCGTCCGGTGGCTCTCGACGAGGCTTCGGTTCCGCAGAGCGTAAAGGACGCCGAGCTGCAGGTTGCCATCCAGAAAACCAAGGAGGAACAGATAGAGCGCGCCGTGAACGTAGCACTCAAGAAGGCAGGCATCAACGCCAACCTTGTTGACTCCGATGACCACATCGAGAGCAACATGAAGAAGGGCTGGCTCACGCAGGAGCAGGCCGACGAAGCTCGCAAAATCAAGCAGCAAGTGGCCGAAGAAAAGGCCTCGAACATGCCCGAGCAGATGATACAGAACATCGCCAACGGCCGCATGGCTAAGTTCTTCAAGGAGAACTGCCTTGTAGACCAGGAGTTCCAGTTTGCCGATGAGGACGGCAAGATAACCGTTCAGGACTGGCTCAAGAAGCAAGGCGACCTCCACATCGTGGCTTACAAGCGCTTTACGCTGGCCGCCGAGTAATCGGAACCAAACATTCAACAGGACAGGAGGAAAACAGCAGAGGTTGTTTTCCTCCTGTTTTTGTTTGCGGAATCGCGTGGGGAGGCTCTGATTAAGTCGCGTCCTGCGCCCTCGCTTGCACGCCGTGATAACCGTGCTGCCACCCCTGCCCATTCTTGCAGCTATCGTTCAAGGCGCCCGAAGCATAGCTTCAAGGACCTTGAACGACAGCTTCAAGCCCCTTGAAAGGCATATCCAAGAAAGCCGCTTGTAACTTACAGATACACAACAGGTTAGATGCAAGCCTCACGGAGCTGAAAAGACAGCGGCGTAAGTTATTCGGGCAGCGGGCACTTTTTTCGTGAGAATATTGTATCTTTGTAACCGGAAGCTCAATAAAAGACAGATGAAGATATTCGCCATAGGCATGAACTACATCCAGCACAATAAAGAGCTGGACGGTGCGTTATATAAACCGGAACGCCCGGTGATATTCACCAAGGCCGATTCGGCCCTGCTCAAGAACCGCAAACCGTTCTTCATCCCCGACGACATGGGGCAGATAGACTACGAAACGGAGCTGGTGGTGCGCATCAGCAGGCTGGGCAAGAGCATTCCCGAGCGCTTCGCCCACCGCTACTACGATGCAGTAACCGTGGGAATAGACTTTACCGCCCGCCAGATGCAGCGCGAGCTGAGGAGCAAGGGCTTGCCGTGGGAGCTCTGCAAGGGCTTCGACGGCGCCGCAGCCATCGGCGAGTGGGTGGACAAAAGCAAGCTGCCGGACATCCGGCTGCTGCGCTTCCACCTCGACATCAACGGCCAAACGGTGCAGCAGGGGTGCGCAGCCGACATGCTCTTTGGCGTCGATGAGCTGATAGCCTACATCAGCCGGTACTTCACCCTGAAGACAGGAGACATCCTGTACACCGGCACCCCGGCCGGCGTTGGCCCCGTACACATCGACGACCACATGGAAGGATACCTGGAGGAGCGCAAGGTTCTGGACTTCAACTGCAAATAACAGCCAAGCAAGGCAACGCATGACAAACGCCCGCACATACATTCTGGCAACGCTGCTGCTGCTCGCAGCCACCACTGCCACAGCCCAGCGGTTCTTCAACCTGACTGCAGATGAGGTCAGGATAGACTCGCTTTTGCCGCAGTTTGCCTGCTCCGTGCCCTTGGCCGACGGCTATCAGGACTCCACTTACACCGTCTCGATAGCCTATCCCGAATACATCGACATGAGCCAGGCCGACATCCGGCGCTACAACTCGCTCTCCGGAGCTGCCCTGCCGGCCGTTCCGGCCATCCGCCAGCAGGTCTCCGTGAACCGCAAGAAGGGCGTCTTGCAGGTTTCTTTCTGCCCGCTGGTGTTCCGCAACAACAAGTATCAGATGCTGGTCAGCTTCATGCTCGACGTGCAGTCCAGGCCGCTGCGCCGCTCCCAGCGCCGTGCCGTGGCCCGCACCCGCGGCAACGCGCAGGGCCGCTACGCCGACCACTCCGTGCTGGCTACGGGCAGATGGGCCAAGATAAGGGTGCCCGCATCGGGCGTTTACCAGCTTACGGATGCCCTGATACGCCAGGCCGGCTTCTCCGATTTAAGCAAAGTGAAAGTCTACGGCTACGGCGGAGCCTTGCAGAACGAAACGCTCGCCGCTGCCGACCTTGAAAAGTATGACGACCTGCAGGAAGTTGCCACCTGCACGGTGGGCGGCCGCCGCCTCTTCCATGCACAGGGGCCGGTTAGCTGGAGCAGTCCTTCGGCCACCGTGCGCACCCGCAATCCCTACGCCAACTACGGCTACTACTTCCTCACCCAGACCGATGCAGAACCGCTCACTGTTGATTCGGCTGCGTTCCTGCAATCCTTCTATCCCGCTGCCGACGACTACCACACGCTGCACGAGGTCGATAACTTCGCCTGGTACGCCGGTGGGCGCAACCTGTTTGAGGACAATCCCATCGCTGCCGGCAGCACCCGCAGCTATCAGCTCGCCGTTCCTGCGGCGGCAAAGACCGGCAAACTCACCGTTGCCCTTACCGCCGGGGCGGCCAGCTCGGCCACAGTGGCCATCAACGGCACCACGTTGGGCTCGCTGAACATCACCCTCGGCGAGTACGACAAGGGCAACGAGACCACCCGCACGTACACAGTAAGCAACCTCATGGCCAGCAACGAGATTACCATTACTGCCACTTCGGGCGGTCCGGTGCGGCTCGACTATCTCTCGCTCAGCTTCGACCGGCCCCGCGAAGCACCGCAGCTGCGGTCGGGTTCATTCCCCTCGGCCGAATACGTGTACAACATCACCAACCAGGATCATCATGCCGACGGCCCTGCCGACATGGTTATCGTCATCCCGACATCACAGAAACTGCTCTCGCAGGCCAACAGGCTCAAGGCGTTCCACGAACAGCACGACGGCTTGAGGGTGCGTATCGTGCCCGCCGACGAGCTTATCAACGAGTTCGGCAGCGGCACCCCGGACGCCAATGCCTATCGCCGCTACCTCAAGATGCTGTACGATCGCGCCGCCACCGAGGCCGACATGCCCAAGTATCTGCTGCTTTTTGGCGACTGCCTGTGGGACAACCGTCTGCTTACTTCTGCCAACCGAGGCCTCAACCCCGACGACCTGCTGCTCTGTTTCGAGAGCGAGAACTCCTTTAATGAGGTGAGTTGCTTCGTCGACGACGGCTTCTTCTGCCTCCTCGACGACGGCGAAGGCGCCGATCCACAGGCCTCCGACAAGCTCGACATGGCCGTAGGACGGTTCCCGGTAACCACCGAGGCTGAAGCCAAGGTGATGGTAGACAAGACCATCAACTATGCCCGCAACGCCTCGGCGGGCAGCTGGCAGAACACAATCGTATTCATGGGAGACGACGGGAACTACAATCTGCACATGCAGGATGCCGACGATGCCGCCAACGACATCGCCCTCCGCCACCCCGGCTACATGGTAAAGAAAATCATGTGGGATGCCTACACCCGCCAGACTTCATCCACCGGCAAGACCTATCCCGAAGTTTCGGCCCTCATCAAGCAGGCCCAACGCAACGGTGCTCTTATCATGGACTACGCCGGCCACGGCTCCGAGACGCAGATATCGCACGAGAGCGTGCTGCGCCTGAGCGACTTCCAGCAGTTCTCCAACACCAATCTGCCACTGTGGATAACGGCCTCCTGCGACATCATGCCATTCGACGGAACCGCTGCAACCATAGGTGAGGCGGCCGTACTCAACCCCAAGGGCGGCGCCGTTGCCATGTTCGGCACCACCCGCACGGTATATGCGTACTACAACAAGCTCATCAACATGGCCTATCTGCGCTATGTGCTGAGCCGCCCGGGCGGCCAGGCAATGACCTTGGGCGAGGCCCAGCGCATGGCCAAGAACGAGCTGCTGACCTCCCGACTCGACAATACAACCAACAAACTGCAATACTCGCTGCTCGGCGACCCGGCCCTCGCACTCCACCTGCCGGCACTCGAAGTGGTGGTAGATGCCGTAAACGGCGCCCCTGCCACGCAGGTCAGCACGCTCAAGGCAGGCTCCGTGGTGAAGGTGGAAGGGCATATTGAGGGCGCCAACGACTTCAGCGGCGTGGTGACGGCTACCGTTCGCGATGCCGAGGAGCGCATTGTGTGCAAGCGCAACGACACCTCCGAGACCGACGATGCTTTCGAGTTCTACGACCGGACCAAGACTTTGTTCAACGGAACCGACAGCATCAGCAACGGCCGGTTTGCCTTCTCGTTCGCCGTTCCGCGCGACATCAGCTACTCGGGCGGCACCGGACTCATCAATCTTCATGCCGTGAGCGCCGACCACTTGCAATCGGCACACGGCTCGTTCGCCAACTTCACCATCGCCGGTGGCGGCATTCTGGCCAACGACTCCATCGGTCCGTCCATCTACTGCTACCTTAACTCGCCCTCGTTTGCCAACGGCGGCAACGTAAACACTACCCCCTACTTCGTTGCCAAGATAACGGATGAGGACGGCGTGAACACCACCGGCAACGGCATTGGCCACGACCTGCAGCTCTGCATTGACGGAGAAATGGCAACAACCTACGTGCTCAACGACCACTTCAGCTACGACTTCGGCAGCTACACCTCCGGTTCCACCTGGTACAACCTGCCTCCGCTGGCACCCGGCCGCCACAAGCTGCAGTTCCGGGCATGGGATGTGAAGAACAATTCAGCCGTGGCCGAGCTCACGTTCAACGTGGTGCAGGGGCTCGAACCCAACCTCTTCAGCGTCGACGTGACCGAGAATCCGGCCCGCAGCAGCACCACTTTCATCATCAACCACGACCGCACGGGCAGTCTGATGGATGTAGACATCGACATCTTTGACGTCAGCGGCCGCCACATCTGGACCCATTCAGAGAGCGGAGTGCCCACCGACGGCGCCTATACTGTTAGCTGGGACCTGACCGTAGACGGCGGTCGACGCCTCACTACGGGCGTTTATCTCTACCGTGTACGTGTGGGCAGCGACGGCAGCAAAAAAGCTTCAAAAGCCAAGAAACTCGTCGTCATCAGGCAATAACCGAGCCTTTTGAACGTTTAGAACAATGACTTGAGATGCAAGTCCGTGATTTCCTGACCAAACAGATAGTAATGAACAAACCCCTGAAAATAACCTTCACGGCCCTGTTGGCACTCCTTTCGCTGACCGCAAGGGCACAGAAGGAAGACATCTTCAACCCCGTCCGCACGGAAGTAACATCGCAGATGATAGCTCCCGACGCACGTGCGGCCGGACTGGGTGACGCCGGCGCCGCCACCGACCCCGACGTGAACTCGCAGTACTGGAACCCGGCAAAGTACCCCTTCACCATCTCCCGCGCCGGCGTAGCACTGAACTACACGCCCTGGCTGCGCCAGATAGTAAACGACATGGACCTGGCCTACCTCGCCGGCTACTACCGCATAGGCGACTACTCGGCCGTATCGGGCTCGCTGCGCTACTTCTCAATGGGCAAGGTGTACACCAACATGGGCAACATGGACGACAACAGCACCACCATAAGCCCCTATGAGATGTCGCTCGACGTGGCCTACTCGCTCATGCTAAGCGAGAAGTTCTCGCTCGCAGCGGCCGTTCGATGGATTTATTCCGACCTTACCTACAACTTCAGCGACGACACCTCGCCAGGCTCGGCCTTTGGAGCAGACCTGGCGGCGTACTACCAGAACTACGTTACCCTGGGCCAGCGCGAGTGCCAGCTGGGGCTTGGCGTCAACATATCGAACATAGGCAGCAAGATAACTTTTGGCGGGAGCGACGACAGCTACTTCATACCAACCAACCTGAGGGTGGGCGCCGCGCTCATGATACCTGTCGACGAGTACAACAAAGTGACCATAGCAGCCGACGCCAACAAGCTGTTAGTGCCCACGATGCCCAAGCAGGAGGACGGCGAAACACTGGAAGACTACCAGCAACGCGTGCAGAAAGACTACTACGACGTATCGTCCATCGGCGGCATCTTCAAGAGTTTCGGCGATGCACCGGGCGGTTTTTCGGAGGAACTACAGGAAATCTACTGGAGCGTAGGTGCCGAGTACACGTACAACGACAAGTTTTCCATCCGCGCGGGTTACCACCACGAGAGTGAGAACAAGGGCAACCGCAAGTATTTTACCGTAGGTGCAGGCTTCAAGATGAGCGTCTTCTCGCTCGATGCCGGCTACGTGATAGCCACCGCCAAGAGCAATCCGCTGGACCAGACGCTGCGCATCAGCCTCTCGTTCGATATGGATGGAATCAAGGATATCTTCCGAAGATGACCGCTGCCGCACCCCGGCAAACACTTAGAACAGCATATATGATAAGAGTAGGATTTGGATTCGACGTGCACAAACTGGTGCCCGGACGCGACCTCTGGCTTGGAGGAATCAAGATACCCCACACCACGGGGCTGCTCGGACACAGCGATGCCGACGTACTGATACATGCCATCAGCGACGCGCTGCTGGGCGCCGCCAACATGCGCGACATCGGTTACCACTTCCCGGACACAGCAGCAGAGACGCTCGACATGGACAGCAAGGTCATTCTGCGCCGCGTCACAGCGCTCATAGGCACCAAAGGATACCGCGTGGGCAACGTAGACGCCACCGTTTGTGCAGAGCAACCGAAGATTAACCCGCACGTACCGGCCATCACGGCGTGCCTGGCCGAGCTCATGGGAGTTAGTGAAGATGCCGTCAGCATCAAGGCTACAACCACCGAGCAGCTGGGCTTCACGGGCCGCCAGGAGGGCATATCGGCCTACGCCGTGTGCCTGATAGAGAAATAGCTGGACAGCCGGCTGTTTCTTAATAAATCAAAATTTCTTTTCAGTTTACATGCCCTTACTGCCCGGAACATGCTCTTCCGGGCAGCAATAAGCCGTATTCGGCGGTCTTGGAGGGCTGCTTCGGGAACTTTTGACACTTGTCGCACAATCGTTCGACAGGTGTCACACAATCGTGCGACACTTGTCGAAAGTTCCCGAAAGGCACATCCGACACCTTTTTTGAATATATTTCGCACCCCGCTACCGCAGCGGCCAGGAGAGATAACGCACGATTTGGTAGAGGTGGTAGCCCCAGAGCCAGGCTGCGAGCACTGCTACGAGGGCGCGGAGCATGATGAGCTGCGGGCGCGGAGCAGCGCGGAAAGCGTAACCCATGGCCAGAGGAATAACGAAAGCCCAGTGCGCCGCCATGATGTAAACCTCCGTTATGGCGAACGCCAGCACAACGTGCAGCACCACGTTGAACCCCAGCACGGCCAGCAGCAGCCACAGGTAACGGCTGCGGCGGCCGCACCACACGCCCACCGCGAACAGCAGCAACAGCGCTGCCTCGACCCCGTACTGCGCCGGCCACGTATAGGGCACCACCACGGGGCGCTCCACCAGCACGTCGCGCAGCAGGTAGCGGCGGTGCAGCTGCAGCGACTCGCCGAACAGGTTCTCTGCAACAATGGCGCTGCGGCTGTCTTTCAGCCGCGTCCATGCCATCTGCTTGGCCACTGCCTTCTGCGAACCCACGTGCGCCAGACTGTCGTTCATGGCCAAGGCAAAGGCCACCAGCAACACCGAAGGCACCACCGCCTGCAGCAGCAACGGCCTGAGATGCCAGAAGCGGCGCCCGTTCACGAACCACACACACAACAACACCACGGCTCCATTGCTCAGTGTAACGCCTGCCGTGAGCACAAACAGCAGCGCCGCCTGCCCCACCGTGAACGGCCGCCCCTGCTGCATCTTGCGCCCGGAGAGCCACAGGCAGAGCGTAAGCAGGAAGAGGGAGAGGCAGAAATGGTCGGGTACAATGACGGCAACAAGGATGTAGGCGAAGGAGAAAAACAACGCCACGAGCAGCAGGGCGTCGGCCTTGGGCAGGCCGATGACCTGGCGCAGCGTGCGCAACAGGAAGATGCAGGCGTACGTGGCACAGAAAACAAGCAGCACGCTCATGATGAGCGGGGCGAAGTTGGCACCCGTGAGCTGCAGCAGTCCGTGGTTAACAAGGTAGAAGGGATAGAGCAGGAAGGCCAGCAGCGGGTGCCGCAGCTCGTCGTAAGCCAGCTGCCAGTCGGTCAGGATGACGTAGGTAAGCGGGTCGAAGCCCGACAGGTGGAAGTTTGCCTGGAAGCGGTGCCACGACTGCTCGTCGTAATCGGCAAAGAGAGGAATGTACCTCCAGTTGGCTATCAGCTGCAGGACGGCCGACACCAACAGTGCTGCAAGGGCGGCGGGGCGCTCGTCGCGGCGGACGGCAAACAGCTCTCTCACAGCATGTAATCCGCTATCAGCCATCCGTTATAGATAAAAAGGTACAGCGCCAGCAGGCCTGTAAGCAGGCGGGGCAGCCGCATCGGGCTCGCCTTGAACAAGAAGCCGATGGCTATGGGGATAACGAACACCCAGTGGGCGGCCATGATGTAGACCTCGTTCAGCCCGAAGCCGAGACCAAGGTGTATAAGCATGTCGAACCCGAAGAACGACAGGCACAGCCACAGGAACCGCGAGCGGCGGCCGCACCAGATGCCTGCCACGAAGAGCAATGCCACCAGCGCCTCGGCCGCATACTGCAGGGGGCTGCGGTAACTCACGAATACGGGGCGCCGGCCGTGCACGTCCTGCAGCAGGTAAGAGCTGTGCAGCTGGAGCGTTTCGCCAAAGAGATTGTCGACGACCGACTGCAGTCGCGGCGTCGACACGTCCGACCAAGCCATGAAGGTGCCTTCGGCCATTGGCTTGCCGTCCTTCTTCGCGGGTTTCTTCTTCGCCATCGGGCGGCCGTGGTTCTTCTTGGCCTTGGCCTCGGCACGCGCTATCTCGCCCGGCCGGGCTATGTACCGGTACTCCAGCTGGCACGTTGCCCACATCAGGAGCAATGGAACAAGCACGCCGAGCACGAGGTTACGCGGGCTGAAAAAGCTGCGGCGGTTGACGAAAAGCTGCGCTATCCACACCTTCACGCCGTTACTTAGCGTGACGCCTGCCGTGAGCACAAAGAGCAAAGCTGTGGTGGCAGTAGGCAGCTTGCGGCCGGTGAGCATGCTGCAGCCGGCTATGCAGAGTGTGAGGAGCAGCAGGAAGAGCGAGAGCACGAAGTGGTCGGGGGTGCAGAGGGTAAGCATCACGTAGCCAAACGACAGCATGAGGGCCGAGAGCAGCAGCGCGTCGGCACGGCTCACCCTGACCACGTGGCGCAGGATACGGTACAGGAAGACGAACGAATAGAGCCCGCAGAACGTGGCTGGAACGGCCCACACCAGCTGCACACAGTTGAGTCCGGTGAGCTGGAACAGCCCCTGGTTAATCCAATAGAGCGGATAGAGCAGGAACGCCAGCAGCGGATGGCGGAACACGATGGTAAAGAAGGTGGTCCAGTTGGATATCATCGTGTAGATGAGGGCATCGAATCCGCTGACATGGAACTTGCTCGGAAAAGGCCCCCACGTGCCCTGCCGGTAGACCGAAAACACGTCGAAATACTTACAGATGACCAGGGCATTGAGCGCCACGATAACCACCAGCGCCACGAGGGCGGGCAACCGTTCGTCGCGACGGAGGCGGAATATGTTGAAAAAGGATTTCATCGTTTCAGGAAAAAACGTACTAACAAGAAGTTCACCGGCACGCACACGCAGAACATAGGTATGGGAGCCCAGCCCTTACTGATGCCAATGAGGAGGAAGAAGTTGAGCATGAGCATCTGCAGAAGGTAGTTCACCGCGTGCGAAAGCACGAAGCCGGCACCCCGACGGGCGTTGGCTTTCACGCGGAAGGTGTAGTGCGTGGAGGCTATGAAGTTGAAGACGAAGCTCACCAGGTAGCCTGCGGTCATGGCGGCGGTAGTGAGAAAGTGCATGCGGGATGGCGAGATGCCGTTGGGGATGAGGTGAATGAGCAGCCAGTAGATGCCGTACTGCACGGCCGTAGCCAGCAGTCCGACGATGCCGAAGCGCAGGATTTCGCCCAATTGCTGCCGCTTCTGCTCGCTCATCCCTTTGATGTAGGCCTTCAGCTGTTGCATGTCGGTAGGGTTAAAGCCAAGAGCCGGGCGTGCAGCTCGTTTGTTTCGGCTGCGCTCTTGGGCGCCTCCCGGAATGGTCGAAAGTGCGGTTCGTCGGCCCGGGCAAGCAGTTCGCGGTCGCCGCGGCTGTCGCCGTAGGCCACCAGTCGGCAGTTGCGGCTGTCAGGGAAGGCCTCCTCCAGCCGCCTCAGCTTCTCTTCGCCGTAGCAGTTTGGGGTCAGGAAGCGCCCCGTAAGCCTGCCGTTGCGTATCTCGATGCGTGTTCCGAGCACGCGCACGGGCTCTCCGCCATAATCTGCAACGGTGCCGTAGAAGAACGGGACCACCCAGTTGTCGATGCTGGCACTCACCACCGCCACCCTTGCACCGGGCTCGGCGAGGGCACGCAGCAGGGCTTCCAACCCGGCGGGGCGCAGCAGGTAGAGGCTGTGGGCAGCAAAACGGGCGCACAGACGGTTGAAATCGGCCTCGCGCATGCCCTTGAAGAAGTGGGCAAAAACTTTCTGCTTGGCCTTGTAGTTGGGATACAGATGCAGCTTCATGAGCACCAGCAGGGGGCTGTAACGCAGGAAGCCAAAGGCAAAAGCCTTGGTTCCGCGGGCGTAACGGATAAAGGCGAGCAGCGTGTCGCGCGTGGTCAGCGTGCCGTCAAAGTCGAATACGTGGAGCGTCATAGCAGGTAGATGATTACGAGGAACGACAATCCCCAGGCCAGCACGATGAGTTGGGTAAAGCGATCGTGCAGGATGACCTTCGTGGGGTCGCCGCTCTTTGCGTCTACAACCGTGAGTTGGATGTAGCGAAGCAGCCCCACAAGCACGAATACGCTCGTGAGATAGAGGTACGGGGTGTTGAACCGGCTCACCACATCGGGCGATACGGAGTACATGATGTAGCACACCAGCGTAACCGAAGCCGTGATGGTGATGGCCTGATTGATGAAGGTGAGGTTGTAGCGGATGGTGTTCTTGCGGGGTGCATCGCCCGTTTGGTTCATGCGGAGCACGTCGTCGCGGCGCTTGGCAAAGCTCAGGAAGAGCATCAGGAGAAACGTCATGAGCACTATCCAGTTGCTTAACGCAATCTCCGTGGCCACACCTCCGGCCAGCAAACGCAGCACAAAGCCGAACGCAACGATGCAGACATCAACGATGGCATACTCCTTCAGCTTCTTGCAATAGGCCACGTTGAGAAGGTAATAGAACAGGATGACGCCCCCGGTCTCGACCTTGTGGGCCGTCAACAGGAGCGGTGTGAGCATGGAGAGCACAAACATGAACACCATGAAGCCATAGCCCTGGGCCATTGAAACTTGCCCCGAGGCTATCGGCCGGTGGCATTTCACGGGATGCCTGCGGTCGGCTTCCACGTCTATAATATCGTTCAGACAGTAGATAGACGATGCTGCAAAGCAGTAGGCCATCATGGTCACGAGGCCGGCATACAGCGAGTGAGGGTTGAAAAGCTCGCCGCCAAAGAACAGGGGAACCAGTACGATGAGGTTCTTCATCCACTGCTGGGGCCGTATGAGTTTAAGGTATGTCTTCATCTTCTTATCTTGTCAACCGCCCGTGTCACTCCTTCATGGAGCAGCCACGCCAGCGGCAGGGTTATCACAACGCAAATAAAGAACGTAGGCCAGTAGCTTAGATTCCACCGTTCGATGTACCTCAGCACGAACTGACTGTGTATGAGATAGGCTTCCAGGCTCACTCCGCCCACGAAACTGATGGCCTTGTTGAGCCATGCCGGCAGCCTGCGGAACAGCCGGTTGAGCAGAAGGATGGAGCTGACGGTAAGCGGTATGTAGAGCATACGCTCCAGGAAGAGGGGAAACTCGCCGTGTTTGACCTGCTCCAGAAAGATGCTTGAAAGGAGCGACATGAGGAACATGACGATGATCATCCATATCGACGCGCCGTCCATTGTCTGCTTTCGCCGCACCATCTCGCCGCAGTTGATGCCGATGAAGAAGATGGGCACGCGGCTCCAGAATATCTCCAGATGGCCCACGGCATGGTGTATGGGCGTAACGTATTGCGTGAGTATGCACCACATAAGCATGATGACGGGCAGCCAGCGGTACACGGGATGCCTGATGATGAGCTGCATGTAGGCCGGTGCAAAGAGGTACAGCATCATCGTTGCAGGTATGTACCAGAACGTGAGCTCATCATGCAGCCAGAAATCCCAGTTAATCAAGATGTCTCCTGCCAAGTCCACAAGGCTCGTGCTGTGGCCTCCGCCGTTGAGATAGTCGGGTATGTAGAAAGCCGAAGCCATGATGAGCCAGGCCGGGTACACGCGCCAGTAGCGGTTGGCGAAGAAGTGCCGCAGGTCCGGTCGTTTGGTCCAGGAGAACCAAAGGCCCACACCGCTGAGGAAGAGGAAGATGTCCACGCCCACGTTACCCATGCGGCGCAGGCCGAAGAAGAGGTCTTCGCGGGGCAGGCCCACGTGGAAGAGGATGATGAAAAGCATGGCGGCACCCATCAGTTCGCCTCTGTACTTGCTGATGTTAACCAGCTCTATATCGGGTATTTTCCAGCTCATAGTCTATGGTTTGCGGTTTCTCGGGTTGCCATTCACTTCAGTTTCGGGTCCGGTATCTTCCTCATCACCTCCCTGACGAGCCACGCCACGGCCACCGAAGCAATGACATAGAGCAGCAGACCCGTCCATACATCGCCGCCGCGGCTGATGGGAATGAATATCTTTCGCAACACCGGATGGATAACGAAGAGTGCAGCGCTGATGCCGCCCATCCACTCCAAGAGGCCGAACACGGCCGGAGTAACGTGCGGAATGTGCACTCGCCCGATGAGCTTGACGGCATAGACGGAGGCCAGACAGATGAAAAGAGGCACGAAAGTCCACCCCACAAAGCTCTCGCCAAGGAACACCACGAGGGCCGAAGCCACCAGGAAGCCCGCCAGCAGCACAGCCCTGCCCGTGTTGACCTTGAAGAAGCGGGTGCCGAAACGGGCGAAGAGGAGTCCCAAACCGAACGGAAGCATGCCGCCCATGAAGTTGTATCGGTAGCGGTTCATGGCCTCGCCATCGGGCTGGAGCAGCAGTTGCACCGCCACGCACGCCACCATGAGCGCCACCGTAAAGCCCCAGTGGCGGCGGTAGAGCAGCAGCCGATAGACTACATAGAGCTGCAACATGAGCCCGAAGAACCAATACGGGCCGGGCCATATCTGCCTGTCGGGGTTCGGGAGCAGGTTGTTCAGCATGCCGAGCTGGGCCACCACCTGCGTTACCGTGTAGTGCCAGCTGCCCGGGGTGACGGCATCAACCACGGTGAAGCACACAAACCCCACCATCATCATCTTGAAGAGCTTGAGAAAATGGTACTTCACAAAGGCCCACGCGCCCACCTCCGGCGCTCCCGGCTGCACGTGGCGCGGGCTCTGCTCGTACTTGCGCACCAGCCCGAAGGCACTCAGGAAGAGGAACACCGGTACGCCGTAGTGGCCGAAGAACGACAGCAGATGCAGCGGCAGGCTGCCGTCGGGGGCCATGACCACCCGGTGCAGCCAGGCCACATTACGCTCGGAGAACTGATACTCGTTCTCCTTGACAACGGGACCGAGCCAATGACAGTAGTTGTGCAGGAATATTCCGACGATTGCCAGACCCCGAAGGGCGTTGCACTCGGCTCGCGTCAGGAGTTCGTTATCATTCATGTCGCATTGTTTTTTCCTTGGCTTCGTGGGCCTCACGCAGCTTGTCGTAATCGACCGACTTCTTCAGCAGGCGCGGCCGCAGCTCGTTGTAGTCGGGGCTCAGCACGTTGTACTCCGCGTGATAGCTGGGCGCCGAGATGCCTGCCAAGTACAACAACAGGTGCGGCAGGGCATCGGTCATGAACCGGCGGCGGCGTGCCTGGATGATTTCACGGTATATTTCGGGATGGCGCACCACGTACTCGTGCGAGCACCATATCCAGAACGGAATCTCGAACTCATAGCGGGCCAGGTCGTAGTCCACCCGGGCAGAGTGCAAACGGCACGTGATGCCGCGCGTTCCCTCATAGCACTCCTCGCCGTGGTCGGGCATGTAGATAACCACGGTGTTGGTGTGTTCGTAGAGCCTACATATCTGGTCTACCACGGAGTCGTTGTAAAGTACGGCGTTATCATAGTCGGCCACCGTTTGCCGTTGCTTGTCGTTGAGCTCCGGCCGGTGGTCGGCATAGTCGGAGCCCTTGAACTTCCAGCGGTCGCGGGGCGAGCGCTGACGGTAGCTAACGTGCTGACCAATGAGGTGGAAGATGGTTAGCTGGTGCTCCCCGTCCTCCTTCCGCAGCCGCCGGTACTCGCTCAGCAGGCCCGCGTCGTAGCGGAACACCTGGCTGTTGCGCGTATCGAACTGCGCCTTACTCAACGTCGGGTTGTTCAGGAAGAAGCCTCCGCTGAAGTCGTACACCTCCTCCTTGGCCTTGGGCAGAAACTGGTTGGTCAGGAAGGTGACGTGATAGCCGGCCTTGCGGAACACCTCCGGGAAGAGCGGATAGTCGCACCACTCGCCCTGCTGGCCCACTACGTGCATGGAAAACACGTTCTTGAACACGTAGCTCGTCAGGTTCCAGGGCGACACCACGTCGGTGAACTTGACCAGCAGGCCACTTTTCTCGCGCCGGCTCTGGCGCGGCGTGGTGGGCATAAAGTAGCCGTACTGCGCCGAGTGCTGCTTGCCGTAGCTCTCGCCGATGATGAGCACGATGTTGGGTGAGCGGAACGAGCAGCTGTCAACCTGCACCTTGTCGGCGGCGGAGATGAGCTTGTCTATCTGTTCCGCAGCCAGTGAGTTGGCCCGCAGACTAAAGAGTAGCCTGTTAACGGGCGTATAGAAGTTGGCATGACCGCGCTGCGTGAGCGCATGCTCTACGTCCCCAACCGTCTGCTGGTGCATGATGCGCCAGAAGGCTTTCTTGTTCGCGTAGCTTGCACTCCAGCTGAAGCAGAACGTCACCAGCACTACCACACCGAGAAACGGCTCTGCACGCCGCAGCCACTCGCGCCCCTTACGGAGCCGATAGCCCAGGAACACGCGCTGGCGGTAGGTGAGATGCTCCTCTATCTGCGGCCTCAGCGTCCAGAATACGTGCACAAGCAGGAGCAGAACTACCCACCCCACGGGCGAGAAAATGACGTCGGGAGAGAGATAAGTGCGCAGAAACTCGCCCGCCTCTCGGGTGTCCGTTTCGCCTACTAACAGCAACATGGTGGGCGTGAGGGTCGACTCAAACTTCACCCAGCAGTACACATCGACGATGGCCACACCGTACAACGCCACGTAGAGCACTGCCTTGACCCACCGCCTCGCCTTGCGCGGAATGAGCACAAGCACCAGGCAGAGCAGGTAAACATCGACAAAAAGTTCGGAATAAAGGTGTTCGTAGAGCGGTTTACCATCGGGTTGCGTAAGCCAGGCGCACAGAACGCCGAGGGCATACATGAATACGAAGAATGGCGCATTCTCCTTGATGGGGCGGAAAAGCTTGTCAATTATCTTTCCCAGAATCGTTAATATCTTCATTCGCAACACCTTTATAATGCAGCAAAATTACTCTTTTTTTCCGGATATAACAAGGTTCGCGAGGCGAATTAACACTTGCGCCCGCTTGCCTTCCGCTCTTTTGGCGCAGCCACAGCCCGGTAGCAGAGCCGCCGACTGCTGCAAGCAGCCGTTTCGGTCTTAGGCTCCCGGAACCTTGAGACTGTGAAGCAACAGTAAGCCACTGTTGTTTCAAGGCGGAAATTGTCATAAAATATGACCGTTATTTAACACTTCCTGAACCGTTGAAAGAGACTGCCAAACAGCCCGAAACACGCCCTTCAGCTTCCCGTTGCTATGCTTCAGGCGCCATAAGGCATGCTTCAAGCCCGCCGAAGGATTGCTTCAAGTTCGTTGAAAGATAGCTTCAAGCCCGTTGAAGGATAGCATCAACGGGGCCGAAGCTGTGCTTTCGCAATGCAATTTACATGCTTTAAGCCCCCAAAAACTATCTTCCAACATCCCCAAAGACTGTTTTCAAGCCGTCAAAAGAATACGAAAGAAATACAAACAGCTGATTATCAGAGCTTTATGAAAATACGGAAAACAGCGCGTTTTTCGCCCCTGCTGTGGCTTTGTTGGCTTCTGTCGCAAAACAGGAAGGGGTGTTTGTCAACTTATAACCTGGTTTTTAACAATTCTGCAAGCAGGTTATCAGCGTGTTTGGACAGGATTGCGGGCTGGCATCCGGCAATCTCCGGCCTGCTTTCTCCTGCGTCCGCAAGTTCTACGGTCATGTTGTCAAGAGGCTCACAAGAGGCTGCGAAACCAGTACATTACAATCCGTCAGCCTATCCATTCGCACTTCCGTACATCCTCATCACATCGTTCTCGATGGCGGGAGGCACCATGCCGGCTATCGGCTGACCGGTGGCAGCGCGGCGGCGGATGTCGGAACTGCTCACATTGTACAGCTCCGTTTCCATCAGCATCACACCCTCGGGCAGCGTGGCGGCCTCTATCGGGTAGCCGGCACGCGGATAGATGGCAATGCGGTGGGTAGCGAGAATGTCCTGATAGTGGCCCCATCGGTCGAAGGCCAGCCAGTTGTCGGCGCCGATGAGGAGCACGAACTCCACGCCGGCGAAGTCCTTGGCCAGCGCCTGAAGCGTCTGCCAGGTGTACGAAGGCTTGGGAAGACGGAACTCATAGTTGGACGCTATGAGCCTTGGTTCGCCCGTGAGGGCCTTGCGAACGAGGGCAAGGCGGAGGTCATCGTCAAGCAGGTCGGGCGCTGCCTGCTTGAAGGGATTGAGCGGCGAGACCATGAAAAGAATGCTGTCGAGGCCGGCCGCGCGCAGCATCTGGCGCGCCAAAGCCACGTGACCCACGTGGATGGGGTTGAAGGAGCCGCCGTAGAGGCCCACCACGGAGGCGCCGCTGAGGGCTCGGGCAAGGCTTTCTGCATGGCGTGCAGCGGCAGGGGTGCGTTTGGGTTGCGTGTTCATAGACTGTAGGATTTGCCGGGCAGAGGGGCGGAGGAACCGCCGGTGCGGGTTATTTCAGGAAGTCGCGGATGAGCTGCAGGGTTTGTTGCTCTGCCTGCTCCAGGTTATCGTTCACGACAACATGGTCAAAGCGCGGGGCAAACGTCATCTCGTACGAGGCCTTGGCCAGCCGGTCTTCGATGGCCTCGGGCGTATCCGTGGCGCGTGCCACGAGTCGGCGCCGCAGTTCTTCGATGGATGGCGCCTGGATGAAGATGCTCAGGGCGCGGTCGCCATAGTGCTGCTTGATGTTGCAACCGCCCTTTACATCGACGTCGAAGACAACGTTCTCGCCCTTTGCAGCCTGTGTTTCGACCTGCGACTTCAACGTTCCGT
Source organism: Prevotella sp. kh1p2 (assembly GCF_900111525.1). Taxonomy (NCBI): domain Bacteria; kingdom Pseudomonadati; phylum Bacteroidota; class Bacteroidia; order Bacteroidales; family Prevotellaceae; genus Prevotella; species Prevotella sp. kh1p2. The sequence goes on along the minus strand of NZ_FOHY01000008.1, from coordinate 49,843 downwards.
AGAAGCGGTCTTCGTACACTTCCTCGTATTCCAGGAACTCCCCAGCCTCTATCTTGTGCCTGAACTCGGCGGGAGTGAGGAAGAAATACTCCACTCCATCACGCTCGGTGCCGCGCGGCTGGCGGCTGGTGCAGGAGATGGAGAAGGCCAGTCGGAGCTCCGGATGCTCCTTCATGAGCCACTGTACGATGGTGCTTTTTCCGCTGCCACTGGGGGCGGAGAAGATGATTAACCTCCCCCGGCCCCTCCGAAGGAGGGGGGTGCCTTGCGGGATTGGTGCTGATTGTTTGGTCATTGTGGATGGGCTATTTAATGTTTAACCTCCCCCGGCCCCTCCGAAGGAGGGGGGTGCCTTGCGGGGTTGGAGCTGATTGTTTGGTCATTGGGTTCTTTTTATTTTAGTTTTAACCTCCCCCGGCCCCTCCGAAGGAGGGGGGTGCCTTGCGGGGTTGGGGCTGATTGTTTGGTCATTGGGTGATTGTTATTTAATTTTTAACCTCCCCCGGCCCCTCCGAAGGAGGGGGGTGCCTTGCGGGGTTGGGGCTGATTGTTTGGTCATTGGGTGATTGTTATTTAATTTTTAACCTCCCCCGGCCCCTCCGAAGGAGGGGGGTGCCTTGCGGGGTTGGGGCTGATTGTTTGGTCATTGTTTGTTTTATTTTTTCTATTACCTTGTCAGTATCGTAAAGGATTTGGTCGTTGGTGAACCTTACTACGCGGAAACCGAAGGACTCTAAGTAGTGGGTGCGCTCCATGTCGGCCTGCTGCTGGGCGGCAGAAGTGTGGTAGCCACCGTCAATTTCGATAACGATGTTGAGGGACAAGCAGACGAAATCGGGGATGTAACCATAAACCGGATGCTGGCGACGGAAGCGTACACCTAACTGTTTGCCCTTTAACCGCTCCCAGAGAAGTGCCTCGGCTTCGGTCGGATAACGCCGGTTGCTTTTGGCGTTACGCCTCAGCAAAGTGTAAGTAGAGGCTTCGCTGGTTTGGTAATGGTAGTTGCCAAAGTAGCCATGTCCTTCATCCTCTTCTTCCATATAACACGTTTTTAGCTTCAAATTCTTATCACTTGCAGAGAAAAAAGAAATCTCCCGCTTTCTCCCCAAGTCCACCTCATTACCCTATCCCGCCCCAACAGGAAACCTGAACCGCCAGGCACTCCCCTCCTTCGGAGGCGCCGGGGGAGGTTCACAGTGCGTTGAGCACCTGTTCCTTGATTTGTTCGAGCTCGTCCTTCATCTTCACCACGATGTTCTGCATGTCTGCATTGTTGCTCTTGGAGCCTGTGGTGTTGATTTCGCGGCCCATCTCCTGGGCAATGAAACCAAGTTTCTTGCCGTTGGGACGGGTCTCTGCCATCGTTTCGCGGAAGTACTTCAAGTGGTTTGCCAGTCGTTGCTTCTCCTCGCTGATGTCGAGTTTCTCGATGTAGTAGATGAGCTCCTGCTCCAGTCGGTTTTGGTTGTAGTCGGCCTCGGGTATCTGTTGCAAGCCCTTGACAATCTGCTCGCGTATCTTGGGTACGCGGCTCTTCTCGTACGGCTCGATGCCGGCGAGCAGGGCGGCAATGTTGTCTATCTTCTCATTGAACTTCTTTTCGAGCGCCGCTCCCTCCTGCCGGCGGAAGGCAACGACGGCATCCAGCGCCTGCATAACGGCCTGGCGCACCACCTGCCACTCCTCATCGTCCAGCACCTCGACCTCTGTCTTGGTGGTAACATCGGGCATGCGGAGCAGCGTGTAGAACCAGTCCTGCGGCTCCGGAATGCCCGTGCGGGCAGCTATCTCCTTAATTTGACGGTAGTAATTCTCCACGAGTTGCGCGTTAACAGGTGTGGCATCAACGGCTTCACCCTTGTCAATCCAGACGGAAACGTCTATTTTTCCCCGTTCCAGAGCCTTGGTTACCAGCTGCCGGATCTCGATTTCCTTCTCCCTGTACAGGGGCGCTATGCGTGTAGAAAGGTCTGCGGCCTTGCTGTTGAGCGACTTAATTTCGACGTTGATCTTCTTGTCCCGGTAAGTTGCTACCGACTTTCCGTAACCTGTCATTGATTGTATCATAACTTTCTTTCGCGTTAAATTTCTGCAAAAGTACGAAAAATAAGGGAGAAAAGAGTAAATTTGCACTTTATTAATAGAATATATCAGCTCATGTCGTGCATATTAAATATTGAGACGAGTACCAAGGTGTGCTCCGTGGCAGTAAGCAATGATGCCGAGTGCATCTTCAATAAGGAAGACCATTCGGGGCCCAATCACAATGAGAAACTTGGCGTGTACGTGGACGAGGCGCTGTCGTTTGTCGACAATCACGCCATTCCCGTAGACTATGTTGCCGTGAGCTGCGGGCCCGGTTCCTACACAGGACTGCGCATAGGCATCTCGATGGCCAAGGGCATCTGCTACGGCCGCAACCTGAAACTCATTGGCGTGCCCACGCTGGAGCTGCTCTGCGTGCCCGTGTTGCTGCGCGAAATAGCAGCCGAGGAGGATGCCCTGCTCTGCCCGATGCTCGACGCACGCAGGATGGAAGTGTACGCGCAGCTCTTCGACCGCTCGCTGAAAGAAGTGCGGCCTATCCATGCCGACGTGGTTGACGGCGACACCTACAAGGAATATCTGGACGAACGACCGATCTACTTCTTCGGCAACGGAGCCGAAAAGTGCATGGAAACCATCAACCATCCCAATGCTCACTTCATCAAGAACATTGAACCGCTGGCCAAGAACATGTTCCCCCTGGCCGAGAAACGCATTGCAACAGAACAATTCGAAGACGTGGCCTACTTTGTGCCTTTCTATCTGAAAGACTTCGTGGCCAAGCTCCCGCGCAAGATGCTGTGATGCAGACACTACACAACTGATTATGAACACAACGCAAATGAATATAGAAGGATTGGACTACAACACCCAGCGCGAGAAGCTGGTGCTGCCCGAATACGGGAGGGAAGTGCAGAAGATGGTGGACCATGCCATAGGCTTGGAGAGCAAGGCAGAGCGCCAACGCTGTGCCGAAAGCATCGTTGCCATCATGGCCCGCATGTTTCCGCAGAACAAGGAGAACGGTGACTACAAGCAGAAGCTGTGGGATCACCTGGCCATTATGAGCAACTTCGAGTTCGACATCGACTGGCCTTTCGACATCGACGAGGCTAAGAAGATAGCCACCAAGCCCGAACCGCTGGCCTACCCCATGACTCAAATTCCCGTAAGGCATTATGGCAAGATGCTGTTTGAAATCTTCGACAAGCTGAAAGCCATGGAGCCGGGCCAGGAACGCGACCAACTTGTAAAGCTGGCTGCCAACCAGATGAAGCGCAACCTGCGCCAATGGAGCCACGGCTCGGCAGATGACGAGAAAGTGGCCAACGACCTCGCCCGCTTCACTGACGGCAAGGTACAGCTCGACCTCAACTCGTTTACCTTCGAGAAGATGCCGGCGGCTGAGACCGAGAAGAAGAAGAAAAGAAAATAGACATGGAATCATTCATCATCGAGGGCGGCCATCAGCTGCACGGTGAAATCACACCACAGGGCGCGAAGAACGAAGCCCTGGAGGTTATCTGTGCCTCTATCCTCACCCGAGAGCCTGTCCGTATTGCCAATATCCCCGATATCTTGGATGTAAACAACCTCATCCGGTTGCTCAAGGACATTGGCGTAAAGGTGACGAAGCACGCCCCCGGCGACTTCACTTTCCAGGCCGACGAGCTGAATCTTGACTATCTGGACAGCGATGAGTTTGTGAAGAGCTGCTCGTCACTGCGTGGTTCCGTCCTCATGATAGGCCCGCTGCTGGGCCGCTTCGGCAAGGCAACGGTGGCACAGCCCGGTGGCGACAAGATTGGACGCCGCCGACTGGACACCCACTTCCTTGGTTTCAAGAACCTGGGAGCCAAGTTTGTGCACGTAGCCGACCGCAACGTGTTCGAGATTCAGGCCAAGCAGCTGCGCGGAAGCTATATGCTACTCGACGAAGCCTCCATCACCGGCACGGCCAACATCATCATGGCAGCCGTAATGGCACGTGGAACAACCACCATCTACAACGCTGCCTGCGAACCTTACATCCAGCAGTTGTGCCATCTCCTCAATGCAATGGGAGCCAACATCAGCGGTATCGCCTCCAATCTTTTGACCATCGTGGGCGTCAAGGAACTGCACGCTGCCCGCCACACCATTCTGCCCGATATGATAGAGGTAGGCTCCTTCATCGGCATGGCAGCCATGGTAGGCGACGGCATCAGGATTAAGAACGCCTCGGTGAATAACCTCGGGCTCATCCCGGAAGCCTTCCGGCGCCTCGGAGTCAAGATTATCACGGAGGGCGACGACCTCCTCGTGCCCCGCCTGCCTCATTACGAGGTCGACTCTTTCATCGATGGCTCCATCATGACTCTGGCCGACGCGCCCTGGCCTGGGCTCACCCCCGACCTGCTCTCGGTGCTTATCGTCGTGGCCACGCAATGCCGCGGCAGCGTGCTTATACACCAGAAGATGTTTGAAAGCAGGCTTTTCTTCGTCGACAAGCTCATCGACATGGGTGCGCAGATTATTCTCTGCGACCCCCACCGTGCCGTAGTCATCGGCCATGACCATAAGCTCAGGCTCCGCGCTGGCCGCATGACGAGCCCCGATATCCGTGCAGGCATCGCCCTGCTGATAGCTGCCATGAGTGCCAACGGCACCAGCCGCATTGACAACATCGCCCAGATAGACCGCGGCTATCAGGACATCGAGCACCGTCTCAATGCCTTAGGAGCCAACATCAAACGCGTACAGAACTGATGGTAAGGGACACCGACGTTTACAGAATAGGCCGCATAGGCAAGCCACACGGCGTGAAAGGAGAGCTGACCTTCCTCTTCGAGGACGATGTATTTGACAGAACCGACGCCGAATACTTGTTTCTGGAAGTCGAAGGCATACTTGTACCTTTCTTTATAGAGGAATATCGCTTCCGCGGAAGCGAGACTGCACTGGTCAAGTTCTGCGATATCGACACCCAGGAGCAGGCCCGGGAGCTGACGGGATGCGATGTTTATTTCCCCCGCCAACTGTCGGACAGCACGCCGGAGGACATTTCCTGGGCCGAGATAACAGGCTTCCAACTTGTCGATACCCATAGTGGCAACGCCGTCGGAATCATCAGGCACGTAGATGATTCCACGCTCAACATCCTCTTTGAAACAGAAACTCCCGACGGCAAAACCCTGCTGATACCCGCTCATCTGGAGCTTATCGAGGGCGTGGATGCCGCCAACAAGGAAATCAGAATCAATCTGCCGGAGGGCATCCTCGACCTATAGCGAGGCCTGCTCCGGCTAACACAGAGAACATGAAGAAACAAGTTTGTATATTGGGCAGCACAGGCTCCATCGGAACACAGGCGCTCGACGTCATCCGACAGCATGCCGACCTGTTCGAAGTCTACTGCCTCACGGCCAACGACCGCTATGAGGAACTGGCCGCACAGGCCCATGCGTTTCGCCCGGCAGCCATCGTCATTGCCAACGAAGCCCACTACCAGCCACTGCAACAGCTCATGAGCGACATGCCGGAAGTAAAGGTCTACGCCGGCAAAGATGCCCTCGACCAGATTGTTGAGGCCGACCCTATCGACATAGTGCTCACTGCAATGGTGGGATTTGCAGGCCTTTCGCCTACCATTCACGCCATCCGCGCCCGTAAGAAGATTGCTCTGGCCAACAAGGAGACGCTCGTCGTGGCGGGTGAACTCATCTGCCAGCTGGCTCTGCAATACCATGTAGACATCCTGCCAGTTGACTCCGAGCACTGTGCTATATTCCAGAGCCTGGTCGGCGAAGACCAAAACGAGATTGACAAGATACTTCTCACCTGCTCCGGAGGGCCTTTCCGCCTCTGCAGCCACGAGCAGTTGGAACGCGTGACGGCGGCCGACGCGCTCAAGCATCCCACCTGGGAGATGGGTGCAAAGATAACCATCGACTCGGCAACGCTCATGAACAAGGGCTTCGAGGTCATGGAAGCCAAGTGGCTCTTCGGCGTTCCGGCCGACAGGATACAGGTACTCATCCACCCGCAGAGCATCGTACACAGCGCCGTTCAGTTCATGGACGGCAGCGTGAAGGCGCAACTGGGCGTGCCGGACATGCGCCTGCCCATCCAGTATGCACTCACTTTCCCCAAGCGACTGCACTTAGACGGCGACCGGCTCGACCTGTTCAGGCAGCCGCTGGAGTTCTTGGAACCCGACATGAGCAAGTTCAAATGCCTCTCACTGGCCTACGATGCCATCAACAGAGGCGGCAACATGCCCTGCATACTCAACGCTGCCAACGAGGTGGTGAATGCCGGTTTCCGCCGGGGAGACTGTTCTTTCCTCGGCATGGCCGATGTGATAGAGCAGACGATGGCCCAGGCCACTTTCGATGCTAACCCCGACTACGAGGTCTACATACAGACCGACGCCGAGGCGCGACGCATAGCCGCCGAACTCATGAATGGCAGACAAACCACCCGTTAACGATTATCAAGCATTTAATTCGGTAGGCCGCAGCAGGCAGATGAGCCCCGGCGGCCGGCCAACAACAGTCAACAATAATGGAAATATTTCTCATCAGACTGCTCCAGTTCATTCTGGCAATCTCCTTACTGGTTCTCCTGCACGAGGGAGGACACATGTTTTTCTCCAAGCTCTTCGGTGTAAGAGTTGAGAAATTCTTTATTTTCTTCGATGTGGGTATCGGCAAATGGAAAGGCAGCCTTTTCCATTTCAAACCCAAAAACAGCGATACCGAGTACGGCATGGGATGGCTGCCACTGGGTGGCTACTGCAAAATTGCCGGCATGATAGACGAGAGTTTCGACACCGAACAGATGAAGAAACCCGCAGAACCGTGGGAGTTCCGCTCCAAGCCGGCCTGGCAACGCCTGCTCATCATGACGGGTGGCGTGCTCGTAAACTTTCTTCTGGCGCTCTTCATCTACAGCATGGTGCTCTTTTATTGGGGCGAAACTTACACCAAGGTGTCTGACATGACGCAGGGAATGGTCTTCAACACCGAGGCCAAGAAACTCGGTTTCCAGGACCATGACATCCTTCTGGGCACCGACAAGGGACCTTTCAAGGAGTTTGATGCCGACCTCTACCGCGATATCTCCGAAGCTCTGTGGTGCGACGTGATGCGTGGCGGCAGGAAAGTACGCATCAGCCTGCCCGGCGACATCAACCTGCTGGACATGCTGAAAAGCACCCCCCAGTTTGTGCGTCCCTACATTCCGGCCACGGTAGAGGATGTTGTACCCGGCTCGCCGGCCGACAAGATTGGCATCAGGAAGGGCGACCGCATCCTCTCCTTCAACGGTAAAGCCATCACATCGCACAGCGATTTCACCGACATACTGAAGCTCAAGAGCCAAGATCTCAACAAAGGCATGACCCGGCAGGACAGTATCGACATCCTCACCATGCCCATCGTATTCCAGCATGCCGGTGCAGCAAAGGCCGATTCGGCCATGGTTACGCTTACCGACAGCATCAAGATAGGCTACCGACCCGTTAATGTACTGGCCTCGTACAAGCAGACTCACATCAGTTACGGCTTCCTCGAGAGCTTCCCGGCAGGCGTTAAATACGGCGTAAACGTACTGGGCGGCTACGTGAGCGACATGCGTTACGTGTTCTCGGCCGACGGAGCAAAGAGCCTGGGAGGCTTCGGCGCCATCGGAAGTCTGTTCCCCCCAACGTGGGACTGGCACATGTTCTGGATGATGACGGCCTTCCTCAGCATCATTCTTGCTTTCATGAACATCCTCCCCATACCTGCTTTAGACGGCGGACATGTACTCTTCCTGCTCTATGAGATGATTACCCGGCGCAAGCCGAGCGAAACTTTCATGATACGGGCAGAGTACGTTGGCATCGGCATCCTGCTGCTGCTGATGGTTGTAGCCAATCTGAACGACATCCTGCGCTGGCTCGGCTACATGTAAAAAAGCCGTAAGCGCCACCTCCACCTTATTTATATATAACGACTGAAGCCGGACGAGTAACCCCCAAGGTACCGTCCGGCTTCAGTCGTTATATGTGGCTTGCCCCCTCCCCTCCTTCGGAGGGGCCGGGGGAGGTCTTATTTATTTGCCTCTTCCCAGCGCTTGGTCTGCGTGCAGGTAACGGTTGTTACCTGGTCACCGGCCTGCATGCGGAAGTCGCCCTCCTCCAGAATCCAGTGCCCGTCGGCGCCTACGAAGGCGAGGTCGGAGCCGCGCAACCGGAGCGTAACGGTCTTGGTTTCGCCCGGTTTGAGGTCTATTTTCTCGAACGCCCGCAGCCTGCGGTTATCCGGAGTGAGCGAAGCAACAAGGTCGGAGCTGAACAGCAGCACGCTCTCCATGCCCTCTCGGTTGCCCGTATTGGTCACGTCGACACTGAAGGTAAGCTCGTCAGAGGCCGTAAACTGCGCTTTGTCTACCCGCAGATTGGCGTATCTGAAGGTGGTATAGCTGAGCCCGAAGCCGAAAGGCCACTGCGCCGAGGCATCGGCACTGTAGTTGTAGGCTCCCGTCATGGTCGTTACCTGCTCGCTGGGTTTATAGTCGTACTTGATGAGTGATGCCTGCGACTTGGGATAAGTGAACGGCAGCCGGCCGCTGAAGTTGCGGTCGCCGGCCAGCAGATTGGCCAGTGCGTCGCCTCCCTCGCTGCCTGGCAGGATAATGTCTACCACAGCCTGCGCCAGCGGAACAATGTCGCTCACGATGCGCGGACGCCCTTCGTTGAGCACCAGCACAATGGGCTTGCCCGTCTTGGCAAGCTCCTTGACCAGCCGACGCTGGTTTTCGGAGAGCGCCAGGTCGTCGAGATTGCCCGGAGTCTCGGCATACGTGTTCTCTCCTACGCAGGCCACGATGACGTCAGCATGTGCAGCAGCCGCCACGGCCTCGTCTATACGGGGCGCATTCTCCTCGTAGTAAAGGCCCTGGTGATTGTAAGTCACGCCTGCCACGTAGTTCACGTTGTCCTTGCCGAACTTCTGCTGCATGGCCTCAAAGATGGTGTGCTTGCCCTGGAGGAACCGTTCCTGCCCCTGCCCCGACCACGTCATGGTCCAGCCTCCGTTGAGTGTGCGGATGGAATTGCCGTTGGGGCCGGTTACGAGTATCTTCGTTCCCTGCCGCAGGGGCAGCAGGCCGTCCTGGTTCTTGAGCAGAACCAGGGACTGCTCGGCTGCATCCAGCGCCTTGAGTGCGAACTCACGGGAGCCGAAGAGCGGGTAGTCTTTCCAATTATAATAAGGAGTCTTGAACAGTCCGAGCCTGTACTTGAGGCGCAGCACGCGGCGCACGGCGTCGTCTATGCGTTCCATCTTCACCGCTCCCTCATCCACCAGCTGCTTCAGCAGGACGCAGAAGTCCCAGCTGTAGGGATCCATCGACATGTCGATACCGGCGTTGATGGCTATGCGGATGGCGTCTTTCTTGTCGCGGGCTATGTGGTCACGGTTCCACAGGTTCACGATGTCGGCCCAGTCGGTCACAATCATGCCGTCCCAGCCCAGGTCGTTTTTCACCCACCGGGTTAAGTATTCGTAGTTGGCGTGCAGCGGCATGCCGTTATTGCTCTGCGAGTTCACCATGATGGTAAGCGCCCCGTTGCGCAGCGCCTCGAGAAAAGGAGCGAAGTGTTTCTCCCGCATCTCGGTCTCCGGTATTTGCGAGGGAGTGCGGTCTTTGCCCGATACGGGCACGCCGTAGCCCATGAAGTGCTTCATGCAGGCAGCCACATGGTACTTGCCTATGTGGTTAGGGTCGTCGCCCTGGAAGCCCAGCACCGACTCTCTACCCATCTCGGCATTCAGGTAGGCGTCCTCTCCGAAGTTCTCCCACATACGCGGCCAGCGCGGCTCTCGGCCCAAGTCAACCACCGGGGCATAAACCCAGGGAATGCTGCCGGCCTTGGTTTCGTAGGCCGATATGCGGCTCCCCTCGCGCGTAAGCGTCCGGTTGAAGGCGGCGCCCATGTTGTTGCCCTGCGGGAAAAGCGTGCCCCCCTGGGTGTAAGTGGTGCCGTGAATCTGGTCGACGCCGTACACGCAGGGGATGCCAATCTCCTTCATGCTCTTTTTCTGGATAACGGTGATGAGCTCCTGCCACTCCTGCCGCGTAACGGCTGCACCGTGGGGCACGTTGAGAATGGAGCCTACCTTGTACTTGCCGATGACGGTATCGAGCATGGCCTGGCTGACCTTGAAGCCCTGCTTGACGTTGGGGTCGAGGATGACGTCAATCGTCAGCTCCGTCATCTGCCCAATCTTCTCCTCGAGGGTCATCTTGGCCAGCTGCTTCTCTATCTGCTCTTCAATCTTGGAGTCGCGGCTGATGACGGGCTGCTGCGCCGCTGCCATGCCGACGCATGCCGACAGAGCCGCCGTTAGGATGGTTTTCTTTTTCATTGGTTTCTGTGTATTAGGTAACTCTGACTGCAAAGATAAAAAGATTTTTCCGGTTATACAACATTTCCGACCAAATGCTTCCGCCGCCGTCAGCCGGCTCTCAAACGGGCGGAAAGGGCACCGGCAGGGTATCATGCAGCCACCTGAAAAAGTGCCGAAGCTATGCTTCGGGAACTTTCGACACTTGTCGCACGATTGTGTGACACCTGTCGCAGATATGTGCGACACTTGTCAAAAGTTCCTCGCTTCACCTTTTCATTACCGGGGCAAGGACTTCCGCCACCCTCGTCAGGCACTTCCCGAAACGGGTCTGGAAGCCTTTGCCGGCACTGTTTTTGAGAAGCCGGGCGGCTGATTGCTTGCCCGTGTCGGATATTTGCAGTACCTTTGCCTGTGGTATTATAAAGTTCGGATGAATGGATATCATTAGATTTATCAAGGACTGGACCCTTCCCGTCTCCATGGGCACGGGTGCCGGCCTTTATCTTCTTTTCGCTTTTACGCCCGCACTGGGCCCGGCAGCCACGGCCATGGCACCTTTCTTTGATGCTATCCTGCCGCTTTTCATGTTTCTCATACTCTTCGTTACCTTCTGCAAGGTCGATTTCCGCAAGCTCATACCCGTAAGGTGGCACCTGTGGGTGGGCGTGCAGCAGGTGGTGTTCGTGTTTGCCATCGTGGCGCTGGTACTGGGTTTCGGCATGCGGGGGCAGCACCTGGTGCTCATGGAGGCCATACTGACCTGCATCATCGGCCCCTGCGCGGCCGCCGCTCCCGTGGTGACATCGAAGCTGGGGGGCAATCTGGAGCAGATGACCACCTACACCTTCCTGTCCAACTTCATCACGGCGCTGCTCATTCCGGTGTGTTTCCCGATGATAGACAAGGCGGCCGACATCTCCTTCGGGGCCGCTTTTCTGCAGATACTCTATGAGGTGTGCGTGGTACTGCTGCTGCCCATGCTGCTGGCCTACATCGTGAAGCACGGCTTCCACAGGTTCCACCGGTGGGTGACGGGCGTCAAGGACCTGTCGTACTACCTCTGGGGCTGCTCGCTCATGATAGTAACGGGCACCACGGTAAAGAACATCGTGCACGCCGAAACATCGGCCTGGTTCCTCGCCCTCATCGCTCTGCTGGGGCTGCTGCTCTGCATCGTGCAGTTTGCTACGGGCCGCTTCATCGGTCACTACTTTGATGCCACCACCGAGGCAGGGCAGGCTCTGGGGCAGAAGAACACGGCTTTCGCCATCTGGATAGCCTACACGTACCTCAACCCGCTCAGCTCCGTGGGGCCGGGATGCTACATTCTGTGGCAGAACATCATCAATTCGGTGGAGATATGGCACTACCGCAAGCGCGGGATGGAGCACGCCTCCTGAAGCTGCGAACGGACTGTTACCGCGCAGGCACATCCTACATTCTGCGCCGAAGGGTACAGACAAAAAAGTTCCCGACCAGCATGCAGCCGGCCGGGAACTTCCATTTATAGCGATAGTGCGGTTTACTTGTCGAACTTCTTGTGTACCTGCAGCATGGCCTTGGGGTCGAGTATCTCGTCAAGCTGTTCCTTGGTAAGGAGCCCTTTCTCCAGAGCAACGTCCTCGAGGCTCTTGCCCGTCTCCAATGCTTCTTTGGCTATCTTGGTGCTGTTCTTGTATCCGATGTAGGGATTGAGCGCCGTCACGATGCCGATGGAGTTCTTCACCATGGCCAGGTTGTGGCCGGTGTTGGTGGTGATGCCGTCAACGCACTTCTCCCGAAGCGTGTCCATAGCCCGCGAGAGCCATGTAATGCTCTCGAAGAGGCACTCGGTAATGACGGGTTCCATCACGTTGAGCTGCAGCTGTCCGGCCTCGGCGGCAAAGCAGACGGTATTGTCGTTGCCTATTACTTTGAAGCAAACCTGGTTCGTAACCTCTGGTATGACGGGGTTCACCTTGCCCGGCATGATGGACGAACCGGGCGCCATAGCCGGCAGGTTGATTTCGTGCAGGCCGCAACGGGGGCCCGATGCCATGAGCCGGAGGTCGTTGCAAATCTTGGAGAGCTTAACGGCCAGGCGCTTCAGGGCGGCACTGTAGCTTACGTAGGCACCCGTATCGGGGGTTGCCTCTATCATGTCAGAAGCCTTTTCGAACTCGTCGCCGGTGAGTTCCGACAAGTAGCGTGTGCACAGGTCGGCATATCCCGGCGCGGCGTTCAGCCCCGTTCCGATGGCCGTTCCGCCCATGTTGATTTCGTGGAGCAGCCTCTCGTTGCGGCCGATGTTGGCAATCTCCTCCTCCAGGTTATTGGCAAAGGCGTTGAACTCCTGCCCCGACGTCATGGGAACGGCATCCTGCAACTGCGTGCGACCCATCTTCACGTCGTCCTTAAACTCCACTCCCTTCTTGCGGAAAGCCTCAATCAGCTGCTCCAGGCTCTTTATCAGGGTCTTGTTCATGCGGATGATGGCGTAGCGTATGGCCGTAGGATAAGCGTCGTTGGTAGACTGTCCGCAGTTTACATGGTCGTTGGGATAGCAGTGCTGGTAGTCACCCTTCTCGTAGCCCATGATTTCCAGGGCGCGGTTAGCTATCACCTCGTTGGCATTCATGTTCACCGAAGTGCCTGCGCCGCCCTGCATCATGTCGATGGGGAACTCGTTATTCAGCTTTCCTGCTATCACATCGTCGGCTGCCTTGCAGATAGCGTCGGCTATCTTGGGGTCGAGCGCGCCTGCTTCTGCATTGGCCATGGCGGCTGCCTTCTTCACATAACCGAAGGAGATGATGAAGTCCGGATAGTCTTTCATCTTCGTATTGGATATCTGATAGTTGTTGATACCGCGCTGGGTCTGCACGCCGTAGTAGGCTGCTGCGGGCACTTGGAGTTCGCCCAGCAGGTCAGACTCGGTTCTGAATTTCTTTTCTTCGTTTGCCATTTTCTTTCTTTTGCTTTATGTTAATGATGAAAATGCTCCCCCGGAGGGGAGCCTGTTGACTATTGGTTGGTTAGAACACCTTGATGCGATACATGAAGCCAAGCTCTATACGGTTGGTATTGTAGTCCTCGAGGCCGCTCTTTTCGCTGTAGTTATACTTGCGGCCAACGTATGCCAGGAATACTCTGAAGTCCTGCGACTTCACCGGATAGTACTCCACACTGCCTATGTAGCCGAACGACTTGCGGTAGTTCTTGAACTGCTCTATCTTGGTCACGCTGGCCGTTTCGTACATTCCCTTGAGCATGAGGTTCCACTGAGGGGCGAACTGCCAGTTGAGTTTGGTGATGAAAGAGTTGTAGTGAACATCGCTGAAGTAGCCGGCATTGTTGGCGGCGAGGAAGTCGGCGCCCTCCGAAGAGGCGATACGGAGCCTGTCGAGGCCGTCGAAAGCGCCCATGTAGTCTAAATACCACTGCACTGTAGGCAAGTTGAGCTTCTGTCCGAGCACCAACATGCGGCTGTACTTGTGGCGTGCCTGGGTCTGGATGCCCCACGACCAGCGGGTCTGCAGCTTGTTGCCGAAGAAGCTGCCGTTCCACAGCAAGATGTACGTGAGCGGATTGTGGCTGCCTTCCAGCTGCTGTACGGCAGCGGCATTGGCCAGTGCCACGGGGTGGTCTCCGTACTCGTTGGCGAACTTGTTGTTGTAGGCATCGGTCACGTTGAGGTTTATCTCCTGCGTGGGAACTGGCTTGAAGGAGATGTTCACACCTGCCATGAAGTTGTCCATGTTGTCCACCATGTCCGAATACTGGTAGATGTACATCGGGTTCTCATCAAATTCAAAGCCGCCCCAGTTCTGGCACATCTTGCCTGCCTGTACGCCCAGCTTGTCGTTGAACTGGTATCCAACCATGAGGATGTCGGTTGCCTTGGCGAAGTTATCTTCGCTTTGAGCCGTGTTGTTCTTGTTCAGACGGTGACGGAAGCGGTACGACAGCTTGTCCGTCAGGTTGCCTTTGATTTCTATGCGGGCCTGTTTGTTCTTGAAGGACGTGCCCCAGTGGCTGCCGTCATCAATGGCCTGGCCGCTTGCGGCGTAGTTGAAATAAACGTTGAAGGCATCGGTCTTCTTCTCCAACTTGAGCACCCGTTCGGCCAGCGACTGGTAGTCGCCATCGTTGCCGCCAAGCCCCGTGTTGTTTCCCTGGGCGTTAACGCCCAGCGCCAGGCCAAGCATGGCAGCCGTCAATAGTATGTGTTTCATTGTTTTTCGGTTTTAGTTGTCATCTGCATGCAGTCTCCTTAATACTGCTCGTAATACTTCTGGATTTGCTGCCAGTCGTGAGTCTTGGTCAGGGCGAGCATGAGCAGCACGCGTGCTTTCTGCGGATTGAGGTTCATGGAAGCCACGAAGTGGTACTTGTTGTCGTCAACCTCGGCGTTCTGGTTGGTCGGTCCGGTGGGAACTCGGCTGGCACGCACAATCTGGATGCCGCTGTTCTGGGCCTTGACTGCCACGTCGAACACGTCCTTGTAGAAGTTTCCGTCGCCCACTCCGGCCAGTACGATGCCGTCGAACTTTGCATCAACGAAGGCCTGCATGGGCAGCGCCGAGGCGTTGGCATAGCCATAGACGATGCCAACCTGCGGAAGACGGTCGATGTTGTCGACACTGAACTCCGATGCTGCACCGTGGCGGTAGCCCGGAGTCTGCAGGTAATAGGCCTTGCCGTTGTACACATTGCCTATCTGGCCGTAGATGCCGCCCTTGAAAGTGGCGCAGTCGGTGGTGTGACTCTTGAATACCGACTTGGCGTCAAAGAGCTGGTCGTTCATGCAAACCATCACTCCCTTGCCCTTCGATTCGGGTGTCACGAGTGCTGCCACGCCGTTGTAGAGGTTGCCGGGACCATCGGCAGAGATGGCGGTAGAGGGGCGCATGGAGCCCACCAGTATCACCGGCTTGTCGCTGTGCACCGTAAGAGAGAGGAAATAAGCCGTCTCCTCCATCGTGTCAGTTCCGTGTGTAATGAGCACACCGTCGTAACCTTCGTCGTTGAGCAGCTGGTTGATGCGCTTGGCCAGCTTGAGCCAAACCTCGTCGTTCATGTCCTGCGACCCGATGTTGCATATCTGCTCGCCGCTCACATCGGCCAGATTCTTGATTTCGGGCACGGCATTTATCAGCGTCTGGATGCCCACCTGCCCGGCTGCATAGGCCGAGGAAGTGGCGCTCTGGGCAACTCCGGCAATGGTGCCGCCCGTGGCCAGGATTCTAATCTTTGGTTTCGCGGAAACCGAAACGGCCATGAACAGTGCAAAGAACATGACCCATGTCATTCGTAAATGTCTCATTATTTTAAGTTTTAAGGGGTTAAACATTGTTGTCTAAGGTACGATATGTCTTAATAAAACAGTTGAGTGGCCAGGAAAGCCAGGCCGATAGAGACGAAGGTAGTGATGAAGCCGGAGAGCTGGAAGCTGTGGTTCACCACGTACTTGCCTATGTGCGTGGTGCCTGTCTTGTCGAAGTTGATGGCTGCAACCTCCGTAGGATAGGTGGGAAGGAAGAAGTATCCGTTGCATGCAGGGAACATGGCAAGCAGGAAGAGCGGGTTGATGCCGAGCATGATGCCCAGCGGGTAGATGGTGCGAACGGTGGCCGCTTGCGAAAAAAGCATGATACTCATCACGAAGAGCACCACGGCGAAGAGGAACGGAGCCGACTGCACGAGGCTGCCCAGGCTGTTGACAAAGAACTCCTGGTTGCCCTTGAAGAACGTGTCTCCCATCCAGGCAATGCCGAAGATGCTTATCATGGCATTCATGCCGGCGGCAAAGATGTTGCCCTTCACGGCCTCCTTCACGCTGCCCCGGCCCACTATCAGGATGAGTGCGGCTACGGACATCATCACGATTTCTATCATCTCCGACGTTGCCACCGTTGTCCTCACGCCGTCGACCATGAAGTGCGGGCGCAGTTCGGGGAAGAAGCCGTACACCACAACCATGGCTACACCCAGCAGGAAGGCCAGCACCGCGTACTTTGCACGTGGGTTGGCGTTCTCCTCTACATTATCAACGAGCTTGGCATCTTCCTCCGGATTGATTTCGCCCGAGGCCACCTTGGCCTTGTAAACGGGGTCGTCTGCCAGCTCCTTGCCCACGTGGTTCTGCACGAAAGCTGCCACCAGGATGGAGATAAGCGATGCAGGCACGCACACCAGGATGACGTCTGCCAGCCCAATGCCCTTGGCTCCGAGTATGTCGGTGCTGATAATGGCCGCCGTGGCAGCGCTCACCGGGCTTCCCGTAATTCCGAGCGAGGCCGCTATCACGCTCACGCTGAGCGGCCGCTCGGGCCTTATCTTGTTCTTCTGCGCTATCTCCGAGATGATGGGCAGCAGCGAGTAGCTGGTGTGGGCGGTGCCGGCCAGGATGCAGAAGAGCCAGCATGCCAGCGGCCCATAGTAGGTAATGTGGTCGGGGTGGTTACGCAGAAACCGCCCCGTAACGCCCACCAGGTAGTCCAGTCCGCCCGTTGCCTGCAGCGCGGCGGCTGCAACGATAACGCTGGCTATAATCAGCATCACGTCGATAGGCGCCTTGCCGGGAGGCAGACCGAACACGAAAACGAGGAAGAACGTACCTACCATGCCGTAGATACCCATGCCGATGCCGCCTACCCTGGCTCCGATGAAGATGAAAGCCAATACAATGACGAGCTGTAACAATATCAAGGTGGTTGCCATTTAAGATTGTTTTAATTCGTTAGTTATCTTGTTTGCAGTTCGCAAATATAACCAATATTTGCATACACAAAGTAAAAGAACAAGAAAAAAGACGAATTTCTTAACGATTATTATACCATTTATAAATATACAAAAAGTAACCACAAGTGGCTTGTTGACGGCAAAACACACCGCTTGTCGTTACTAATTGAACACGACAAGCCCATTTTCGGAACAATAATTTATCAGAATAGGAAAAGCCGTATATTATTGAACGGCTCGCCGGAGGCCTGAAACCGCCCAACAGCCCCACGCCTTGCACCACACTGCTGCACACCGCTGCCACCGCTGCCGCCAATCGCCCTGCCTGCGGCAGTTCTGCAGCGGCTGCGCCGGAGGTGCCGTTCAAGCCTCTTGAACCATACCTTCAAGCGCCTTGAACATGCCCTTCAGGAGCCTTGAAGCATAGCTCCTTCAATCTCCCCCAACAGCGGCGCCCGCTCTCCCGGGGCTGATGAAGCCCCGCCACTTCATGTTCCCGCACGCGCGCATACCGTTAATATAGATGCCGAAGCATAAAAAATCGGGCGCCGCCTCACGTGTTTCTCATCTTTTCATTACCTTTGCACAAGCGTAGCAAACCCACAGCAGCACCCACGGTGCTGTGCAACCAATAGGATATAATGTATAAGACAATGGCTAATTTAAGATTTGAGGTCGTGGCCGAGGCATTCCACAAGCGCCCCGTAGAGGTGGAGACACCGCGCGAGAGGCCGTCGGAATACTTCGCGAAGTATGTTTTCAACCGTGCCAAGATGTACAAGTACCTGCCCGTAGAGGTCTATGAGAAACTCACGGACGTTATCGACAACGGCGCCCGGCTTGACCGTTCCATCGCCGATGCCGTAGCAGCAGGCATGAAGCAGTGGGCACAGGAGAACGGCGTTACCCACTACACGCACTGGTTCCAGCCACTTACCGAGGGCACGGCCGAGAAGCACGACGCCTTCGTTGAACACGACGGCAAGGGCGGCATGATAGAAGAGTTCTCCGGAAAGCTGCTCGTACAGCAGGAGCCTGATGCCAGTAGCTTCCCCAACGGGGGCATCCGCAACACCTTCGAGGCCCGCGGCTACTCGGCCTGGGACCCCACTTCGCCCGTCTTCATCATTGATGATACGCTCTGCATTCCCACCATCTTCATCTCTTATACGGGCGAGTCGCTCGACTACAAGGCACCGCTGCTGCGCTCGCTGCATGCCGTGAGCGTGGCTGCCACGGGCGTTTGCCGCTACTTCTACCCCGATGTAAGGAAGGTGACGGCCAACTTGGGCTGGGAGCAGGAATACTTCCTGGTAGACGACAGCCTCTTCTTCGCCCGCCCGGACCTCATGCTCACGGGCCGAACGCTCATGGGCCACGACTCTGCCAAGAACCAGCAGATGGACGACCACTACTTCGGCACCATCCCGGAGCGCGTGCAGGCCTACATGAAAGACCTCGAGATACAGGCCCTGGAGCTTGGAATACCCTGCAAGACCCGCCACAACGAGGTGGCTCCTAACCAGTTCGAGCTGGCTCCCATCTTCGAGGAATGCAATCTGGCGGTAGACCACAACATGCTGCTCATGAGCCTCATGAAGAAGATTGCACACAAGCACGGCTTCCGCGTGCTGCTGCACGAAAAGCCGTTCGACGGCATCAACGGCTCCGGCAAGCACAACAACTGGAGCCTCTCTACCGATACGGGCGTGCTGCTGCACGGCACCGGCAAGACGCCGGAGGACAACCTGCGCTTCGTGGTCTTCATTGTGGAGACGCTGATGGGCGTCTGGCGCCACAACGGACTGCTCAAGGCAAGCATCATGAGCGCAACCAATGCCCACCGACTGGGGGCCAACGAGGCGCCGCCGGCCATCATCTCATCGTTCCTGGGCAAGCAGGTGAGCGACCTGCTGGAGCACATCGAGAAGGCCGACAAGGAGGACCTGTTCTCCGTCAAGGGCAAGAAAGGCATGAAACTCGACATCCCCGAAATTCCCGAACTGCTCATCGACAACACCGACCGCAACCGTACGAGCCCCTTCGCCTTTACAGGCAACCGCTTCGAGTTCCGCGCCGTGGGCTCCGAGGCCAACTGTGCATCGGCCATGATTGTGCTCAACACCGCCGTTGCCGAGGCACTCACCGACTTCAAGAAGCGCGTAGACGCGCTCATCAAGGGCGGAGAAGACAAGCTGAGCGCCATTCTCGACGTGCTGCGTGACGACATCCGCACCACCCGACCCATTCACTTCGACGGCAACGGCTATTCAGATGAGTGGAAAGAGGAGGCCCGCAAGCGCGGACTGGACTGCGAAACGAGCTGCCCCATCATCTTTGACAACTACCTGAAGCCGGCAAGCATCAAGATGTTTGAGGACATGAACGTGATGAACCGCAACGAACTGGAGGCGCGGAACGAGGTGAAATGGGACACTTATACAAAGAAGATACAGATTGAGGCACGCGTAATGGGCGACCTGACCATGAACCACGTCATCCCCGTTGCTACCCACTACCAGAGCCAACTGGCCAAGAACGTGCAGAACATGTACGATATCTTCACCCCGAGCGAGGCTTCCAACCTCACTGCCCGCAACAAGAAGATTATCCGGGAGATAGCAGAACGCACGCAAATCATTGAGACGGGCGTCGAAGAGCTGGTTAACGCCCGCCGCGTAGCCAACAAGATAGACGATGCCCGCACCAAGGCAGTGGCCTACCACGACACGGTTGCGCCCAAGATGGACGACATACGGTACCAGATAGACAAGCTGGAACTCATCGTGAGCGATGAACTCTGGACGCTGCCCAAGTACCGCGAGCTGCTCTTCATCAGGTAAGCAGCAGGGTCGGACCAAAGAAACAACAACGGCAGGAAGGCGCTACAAGAGCACTTCCTGCCGTTTTTTTGATTGCTTTACAGTATCGCACGGCGGTGCAGAAAGCCGCTTCAGGGAACTTTTGACAGGTGTCAAACGGTCGTGTGACAGGTGTCGAACAATCGTGCGACACCTGTCAAAAGTTCCTGAACGTGGCCTCCGGCACGGCCGGAGGGGTCAGTCAACTATCTCGCCGTCGAAGAGATGGATGGTGCGATGGGCGATGGAGGCGTCGTGCTCGTTGTGAGTTACCATCACAATGGTGGTTCCGTCCTGGTTCAACTCGGTGAGCAGGCGCATCACCTCGGCACCGTTCTTGGAGTCGAGGTTACCCGTCGGCTCGTCGGCCAGGATGAGTTTGGGGCCGAACACCACGGCTCTGGCAATGGCCACGCGCTGCTGCTGGCCGCCCGAAAGCTGGTGGGGGAAGTGCTTGGCACGGTGAGTAATGGCCATGCGCTGCATGATCTGGCGCACGCGTTCGCGCCTTTCGGCCTTCGGAATGCCCAGGTAAGTGAGCGGGAGCTCGATGTTTTCCTCCACGTTCAGCTCGTCTATGAGGTTAAAACTCTGAAAGACGAAGCCTATCTGGCCCTTTCTTACGTCGGTGCGGTCCTTCTCCCGCAGGGCATCTACCTGCTTCTCGTCGAGCCAGTAGCGGCCCGAGGTGGGGTTGTCGAGCAGTCCGAGGATGTTGAGCAGGGTCGACTTGCCACATCCGGACGGGCCCATGACGGCCACGAACTCCTTGTCCTTCACTTCAAAACTCACGTTGTTCAGCGCAATAGTCTCCACTTCTTCCGTGCGGAACGACTTGCTGAGGTTCTCTACTTTAATCATTGAAACCTCCCCCAACCCCTCTTCAGGAGGGGAGTACCTGCCGTTTCAGGGGGATGGGCAGGCTTTCTAACGGTTAAACTTGGGACCTCTCCCCGCCCCTCCCCAAAGGAGAGGGGGCGTTGGAGGTCATTTTTGATTATTTTATATCAATCTTTTTGCTCCCCCTCCCTCCCCTTCGGGGAGGGTCGGGGAGGGGTTCTTACTCCTCTTTCAGATACTCCACGGGGTTGCTGTTGGCCACTCTGTAGCAGTTGGCAACCACCACCGCCAGCACGATAGCAAGCAGGCAGGCCAGGCAGAGCACAAAGGGCAGCGGGCCGAGCGATACGCGCTCGGAGAACAGCTGCAGCATGCGGGCGCCCACGACGTAAGCTCCCACGGCGCCAACGATGAGCGACGGCACGGCCACCCACGATATGTTGGCCATGAAGAGGCGCAGGATGTCGCGCGTGTGGGCCCCGTTCACCTTGCGCAGGGCTATCTCCTTGCGGCGGCGGTTCACCTCGTCGGTGGTGTAGCCCACCAGTCCCATGAGGGCAATTACAAGCGTTGCAGCACCTGCTATCATCATAGCTTTGCGGAAGTTGCCCACGTTCGTGTACACGCGGTGCATCATTTCGGGCCACGCCTGCACTATTACTTCGCGGTCGGGGAAGAGCCGCTGCATGGCTGCCTGCACCTTATTCTTGTTCTCGGGCGTAAGTTCGTGCAGCTTGACCAGCTGGTTCATGCACGGCAGTTTGCTGTAGAAGATGACCGACGGGCGGTCGTCTGTATTGTTCAGGTCGCCTATGCGGATGTCTTTATATACGCCCACGATGGTTACCTGACCCTTTCCGTATTCGCTGTGTCCCGTTATCCACACCTTGCGGCCTATGACATTGCCATCCCAGTGGGCTGTGGTTTTCATCTTCTCCACGAACTTCTGGCTCACCATTACTTCCTGCACGCTGTCCCGGCGGGCAGTAAATACGGTGCCCTGAACGATGGGTATCTCCATTAAGTCGAAGTAACCGTCGGTTACGCCGTACAGGTCGGCCACGTTGAAGAGTTCCTTGTCGTCGCCCGGCAGCCCCACATTGTTGCCGCTGGCACCCCAAAGAGGGATGGTGTTGCATGAAGATACCTTGTCAACTTCTGGCATTCGGCGCAGCTCCTGCATCATTTTGTCCAGCTCTTCGGGTTTAGCACCGTTCACGCCCACCTTGAGCAGGTTGGCGTAAGCATAGCCGGGGTCGTCGTTCACCATGAGGTCATACTGCCTGTGTACCGTAAGCAGCAGGCAGAGCAGAAAGCTCACGGAGGCAAACTCAACCGAGAGCAGGGCCAGCTTCCACCGGTGACGGTTCTCGCGCAGGCCGCGGAAGGCCGCTGCCACGGGCACCCGGTTGTACAGCCAGGCCGGTAACAGGCCGCCCACCAGCAGGATGAGGAGGCACACGAGGGCCAATATCCAGCCCACGCGGCTAAAGAGAAGCGCGCTGAGCGGGGCCGACGTGAGCTGACCCACCAGCCCCTTGCTGGCAAAGAGCAGCAAACCGGCCAGCACGATGGACAGCAGCACGTGGGCAAAAGCTTCGCCGAAGACGATACGACGGATAGTTCCGGCATCGGCGCCGTAGCACTTTCGCACAGCCATCTCACGTGAGCGGACGGGCAGATTGCCCACAATAATGAGCAAATAGTTCATGACCGAGGACAGCAGGAGCACCACGGCAAGCACCGAGAGGATGATGGTCATGGTCTTTATTTGGTCCGAGGAAGTGTACGCCTTGTTGAGTTGAGTGAAGGTGTAGTTCATCTTCACGCCCGCCTTATCGGCCATCTTGTAATCCGCCACCTGCGCCATCATCTTCTTCACGTTGGGCTGCAGGCTGGCTGCCGTGGTGCCCTTGCGCAGGCGGATGTACGAATGGAAGCGGTCGGTGCCTATCCAGAAGGTCGACCAGTCATCATCCTTAAGCACCGTTCGCAGCGTGTTCATGGAGCAGATTACGTCGGTTCCGCGCAGCGAACTGCCGTAGGGGAAGTCCTGGTACACGCCTCCGATGGTGAAGTCGGCGGCATACGAGTCTCTGCCTTTGAGCTTCATGCCCACCACGTTGCCGCCTATGCGCTTGGCCATGCTTTCGCTCACGGCTACGTAGAAGGCCCTGCTGAGCGCCTGCTTGAGGTTTCCGGCCAGCTGGCGTTGTGGGAACACGTCGAAGAAACAGCTGTCGGCAGCTTCCATTTCGGCCACTTTCAGCTCCTTGCCGTTTACACGGAACCAGCCATCATAGATGAAACCGGTGTACCGGGTGGCCGCTTCAATCTGCGGACTCAGCTTCTTCAGCCCCGGCGCTATGGCCCCGCTGGTTTGCGGATACTCATGAAATTCGCCGTTCTGAATAAACGCCTCGTTGATACGGTACGTGCGGTCGGCTCCCGGGAACCACGTATCAAACGTGCGCTCAAAGTACACCTCGCCGATGAGAACTGCCGAGATGGCCAGTCCCACGCCCAGACACAGGATTTTGGCCACGTTGTGCTGGCCCCGCCGCAGCAGGTTGCTGAAGGGCGAGAGGAGCATTCCGCCCCCGCTGCCTCCCGGCGATGGACCTCTGACAGGCAGTTGTTGGTTGTCGTCGTTGGCGCCTTTGCGCCCGTTGTTGTTTGTTGTTTGCATAGTTGTTATATATCAGTTAAAATTCATTCTCTATCAAGTCGTTTTCCCGGATGTGTCCTTCAAGCCCGTTGAACGATACCTTCAAGCCCCTTGAACGATACCTTCAAGCCCCTTGAACGGCATCACCAAGCCCCCCACTCCTAACCCCTTGATTACCAGTAGTAAAGCTCCCTCCCCTTCGGGGAGGGCGGGGGGGAGAGGTTCTTATTCCTGCTTGATATTCTTCACCGGGTTCTCGTTGGCCGCCATATAACTCTGTACGGCCACCGCGCAGAAGCTGATGAGCAGCACGATGGCGCCCGCCAGAGGCACGAAAGGCCACCAGGTAATGCGGTAAGAGTACTGACTAATCCACTGGCTCATGAAGTACCACACCACCGGAACGGCCACCACGAAGGCCACGCCCACGTAAACGAGGAACGAGCGGATGAGCCTTGCGCGTATCTGCCGCCCCGTGGAGCCGAACACCTTGCGCAGGGCTATCTCCCTGCGGCGCTGCTGGATGAAGTACGTTGACATGGCCACGAGCCCCAGAAGCGAAATAACAATGGCGATGAAAGCAAAGAGCGACACGATGCGTGATGTGCGTATCTCGTCCTCAAAGTCCTCTTGCGTAATCTCGCTCACGAACGGATGACGCTGGTCAAGCTCCTCATGGAACACCTCTTTATATATCTTGCTGATGGAACGGTAAGCATCAACGGGGTCACCCTCAACCTGTATGGTCACTGACCACGGCTCTTCGACCTTGTCCTGGATGCAAACCAGCATCGGGCCGTTACTTTCATCGGTGATGTTATGAATGTGGAAGTCGTTCAGCACACCGCCGAAAGCGGCTTCCTTGGGGAACCCGTAGAAGCCAATCTTCTGGTATTCGGCGCTCATGTGGCTGTCCGTAGCCTTCATCTTGAGCGGTCCGAGGGCCGCTTCGTTGAGGTACACCACCGGCCGATGGGCCACATGGTGGTTTGTCTTGAGCGTAAGGCCGTAGATGTTCAGGAACTCCGGCTCGCCGATAAACATCTGGTACGAGGTCTTAACGTCCTTCTCAACCACGGTGTTGTTGTTTCCTCCGTCCTGTGGTGCACCCTTAGAAGGCACCACGCGCTTAACTCCGGGCAACTGGCGGAGGCGATCCAGGAAGACGGGAAAGTCCTTGCTGCCGAACACCTGGCCCTGATAGAGGCAGATGAGGTTATCGGTCCGGAAGCCCAGAGGTGCCCTGACGAGGTGCAGCATCTGTGCAGTCATGATGAGCGAGCAGGCCAGCATGACGATGGTAACGGCGTTCTGCAGCGTGATAAAGACCTTGCTGAGCACCATCTTGGTACGCCGGCGGAAGGTTCCACGTACCACTTCAATGGGCCGGGCCTTAGACATAACGTAGGCGGGAATGACCCCCGAGAGCACTCCTACTGCCAAGGCAAAGCCCAACATCAATGCAATGACGGCCGGACGGGCCAGAACGTGCATCTGCATGGGCACGTCGAGCAGTCTTCCTGCTGCCGGGGCAAAGGCCAGGGCCAAGCCAACGCCCATGCAGAGTGAGAGCAGGCAGAGCATGGTACTTTCCAGGATGAGCTTCTGCATCACGCCACCACGCGACGAACCGAACAGCCTCCGCGTGGCCATCTCGCGCGAACGGTAGCCCGACTGCGCCACAGTAAGGTTCATGTAGTTCATGATGGCGAAGACAAGAATTACCAACCCGACGCCGAAGAGGATGTTAACGAGCTTGCTGTTGCCCTGCCGCAGGTTGTCGTTACCACTCTCGCCACGGGTAAAATAGAGCTTGTTGAGTGGTATGAGACACACCTGGCAGTGGAACGCATCGCCGTTGAAGGTGGGCCAGAAGCTGTTAACAAACTTGGTGAACTCCTTCTCGCGCCCCATCATCCGCGTGCCCGGGCGCACCTGAACGAAGATACTGGAGCCCGTAAAGTTCACGGCACGGGGGAAAAACTCATCCATATCGGCCGAGTTAAAGGACTTCCCCCACGAGAAGTCGATAATCATTTCGACGTCGGAGTTAACTATCGTGTTGTCGAAATCGGGCACCACGCCCGTTACATGGAACCGAACAGAGTCGTTCCACACTATCTCGCGGCCCAGCACATCATCCGTTCCGAACATGCGGCGGGCCATACTTTGCGTCACCACGGCGTTGTTCTTCTCTTTCAGACACGTGTTCCGGTCGCCTTGCAGGAGTGGGAAATCGAACATGGAGAAAAAAGTAGAGTCCGTTCTCAGGACCGTTGCGTTGTGAAACAGGCCGCTGTAGCTCAGCCGCATCTCGCCTACAACGAAGCCGCAGGTCTGTTCCACCTCCGGATAACTCTGCCTGAAGTGGCGCAGCAGGGCGTGGTGAGAGCCCTTGACGGTAACTCCCTCGTCGGTGAAGGTGGTACCTATCATGTAAATACGGTCGGCTTTACGGTGCTGGCGGTCGATGCTGAACTCCTGCCAACTGTAAACACCGATGAGGATGACGAACATCAGCGAGACCGAAAGACCGAAGACGTTGATGGCGGTGTAGCCTTTGTTGCGCGAGAGGAACACGAAGTAGCTCCTCCCCGCTCCCCGCAGGGAAAGCCAATCGGCAGCTTTGCGCCCGTTATTGTTTGTTGTTTGCATAGTCAAAATATATTAGTTGTTTCACGTCTTTTGTCCGTCCGTATTCTTGAAGCTATCCTTTAAGCCTCTTGAACGATACCTTCAAGCCTCTTGAACGGCATCATCAAGCCCCTTGAATGGCATCATCAAGCCTCCCACTCCTAACCCCTTGATTACCAGCAGCAAAGCTCCCTCCCCTTCGGGGAGGGCGGGGGGAGAGGTTCTTACTCCTGCTTGATATTCTTCACCGGGTTCTCGTTGGCCGCCATATAACTCTGTACGGCCACCGCGCAGAAGCTGATGAGCAGCACGATGGCGCCTGCCAGGGGCACGAAAGGCCACCACGTAATGCGGTAGGAGTATTGACTTATCCACTGGCTCATGAAGTACCACACCACCGGAACGGCCACCACAAAGGCCACGCCCACGTAAACAAGGAACGAGCGGATGAGCCTTGAGCGTATCTGCCGGCCCGTGGAGCCGAACACCTTGCGCAGGGCAATCTCCCTGCGGCGCTGCTGGATGAAGTACGTTGACATGGCCACGAGCCCCAAGAGCGAAATAACAATGGCGATGAAAGCAAAGAGCCGCACGATGGTAGCTATGCGCGTTTCGGCCTCATACTCTGCTTCTATCTGCTGGTCGATGTAGGGATGCTCCTCGTCGAGCGTGGTGTTGAACACCTGCTTGTACACTTTTCGCACCGCTTCGTAGCCCTCCACGAGGTCTCCCTGTATGCCGATAACGGTAGACCAGGGCCTAAAATCCTTGCGGTTCTTGACCCACAGCAGGAGCGGATGTTGCTCGCTGTCGAGCCCGCGGATATGGAAATCGGCCAAAACGCCGTCTATCGGCAGGCGTTTTCCTTCGTAGTCGTAAACAAACTTGCTGTTTATGGGCAGCCCTTCTTCGGCCAGCAACTGGCGGTTGGCGTACAACTTGCCGGGCAGGGTTACATCGGCAGGGCCGGTGGTCTTCAGTCCGAAGAGCTTCATGTACCGTTCGTCGCCTACGAGGTCCTGGCGTGAGATGGTCTTGCCCCTCACGTTGAAGGTGTTGTTATTGCCCCCGTCGTAGGGCGTACCGCAGCAAGGAGCAACGGCGGTTACCTGCGGCAGCCGCTCCAACTCGCTGTACCAGTGCTGCATCATCACGCTGTCGTTCGCGCTGCCGCTTACCTCCAGCAGTCCTGCTGTGTTGAAGCCGCGCGGTGCTGTTACCATGTGGCGTATCTGAGCGGACATGATGAAGGCCACGGAGATAAGCACGATGGTGATTGCATTCTGTATGGTGATGAACAGCTTGCTGAACTTTTGGCGGCTGACCTTGGTGAACGTGCCCCGTACTACGTCGATGGGGCGGGCACGGGAGATAAGCGTAGCGGGCACGACGCCCGAGAGCAGGCCCACCACCAAGATGAAGCACACGATGAGCAGCATGCTTGCAGGCCGCAGCAAGAGCTCCATGTGCAGCTCCGTATCGAGCAGTTTGGCCGCGTAGGGAGCCACCACAAGGGCCAGCAACACGGCCACCAGCATGGAGAACAGGCAGAGGATGAGGCTCTCTACAATCAGTCTTGCCACGATGCCGCTACGCTGCGAGCCCACCAAACGGCGTGTTGCCATCTCGCGGGCACGCCTGTTGGACTGCGCGGTGGTAAGGTTAATGTAGTTGAAGATGGAGAACAGCAGGATAACAAGCCCCGCCGCAGCGAGCGTACGCACCAGTTTGAGGTCGCCGTCACGCAGCGTATCGGTTCCAAGAGGGATGCCCGAGAAGTACAGTTTGTTGAAGGGAACGAAGAAGGTGTTTATCTTCACGTCCTCGTGTTGGAATATCCAGAAGAACTCCTTCTGGTAGGCGTCCATGTCGCGGACCTTGCTCATGAGGCTGGTACCGGGCTTGGCGAGGAACAGCACGTGCGCACCCGTGGCGTTGTTCATGCCCTTGGAGGTGAGCGAAGGGTTGAACAGTTCCACGTTCTCGAACCGTAGGTAGACGTCGGTAGGGTCGAGACTGGAGTTTTCTACCCGCTTCGCCACGCCCGTAATGCGGTAACGGGTATGCTCGTCGAACGACACCAGCTTGCCCATAGCCTGCTGGGGCGAGCCGTAGACCTTGCGGGCAAACTCGTCGCTCACCACGGCCTGCTGCTTCGTGGCAAGCGCCCGGCGGCGGTCGCCGCATACAAAGGGAATGTCGAACATATCGAAGAAGGTGCTGTCCGTAAAGGTTGTGATGTACTGAACGTACTGACCGTCGGCCATGAGCAGCGGTCTCTTGCCCGAAGCAAGGGCACACGAGCTCTCAATCTCGGGGTATCGGCTGGCAAAATGCTCACGTAGGTGCCAGTTGCCTCCCAGTGCCGGCTCGCCGTTCTGCGTGAGTCCGTACACGTAGATGCGGCCGGCCTTGGGGTATTGTTTATTGACCGAGAACTCCTGATACGTGTACACACCTATCAGGATGACGAACATGAGCGAGAGACTGAGCCCGAACACGTTGATGGCCGTGTAGGCCTTGTTGCGCGAAAGGAACACGAAATAGCCCTTCCACGTTCCCCGCAGGGAGAACAGACCGGCACTGCGGCGGCCTGGGTTGTTTACAGTTTGCATATTGTATTTATCTGATTATCTCTTGCTTTTTATCGAGTCACTTTGCCGAAACTTCCCTCCAAGCCTCGTATTCCTAACTCCTTATATCTCAATAGGTCTCCCTCCCCTTCGGGGAGGGACGGGGAGAGGTTTACTCGAGCTTCAGTATTTCGTTGTCCTTGTAGCTCTCGTAGCCGCTTACAATTACCTTCTCGCCCGGCTCCAGGCCCTCCAGCACCTCGTAATACTGCGGGTTCTGGCGGCCTATGCGTATCTTGCGGCGGTACGCCTTGCGGCCACTTTTGTCGACAACGAATATCCAGTTGCCGCCCGTAACGCTGTAGAAGGTTCCTTTGGGAATGATGACGGCCTGCTTGGCCTCGCCCAGCTGCAGGTCTACATAGTAGGTCTGGCCCGTGCGGATGTTGTGCGGACGGGCTCCGCTGAACACGAAATCTATCTTGAAGCGGCCGTCGCGCACCTCCGGATATACCTTCCTAACGGTCAGCCGGTACGTGTGGCCGTTCTGTTCGAAGGTTGCCGTGAGGCCTGCATGTACGCGGTCGATGTAATGCTCATCCACTTGCGCCTGCACCTTGTAGTCGCTCAGGTCGTTGATGACGCCTATCTTCTGTCCCGGCGATATGCTCTGGCCCAGCTCCACGTCGAGCAGGCCCACCTCGCCGTCTATGGCCGAGCGCACTTCGAGCTTGGCCTTGCGCTCGCGCACCAGCTGGACATTCTTCTGCATGGAGGCCAGGTTGTCGTTCATCTGGTCCATCTGCGAGCGGCGCAGCTGCCTGTCTTTGGCCAGGCGGCGCTGTATCAGCTCGTTCTTACGCACCGAGAGCTCGTAGTCTTCCTTAGCTTTGAGGTACTCCTCGCGCGAGTTCAGCTGTTCTTTTTGCAGCGAGTTCTGGTGCTGGTAGGCGCGTTTCTTGGTCGCCACGTCCTGCTCCAGCTGCAGTGCCTCGTTGCGGTTGTTGAGCTGGTCCTGCTCCATTGATATCTGGGTGTTGCGCAGCATGTCCTGCTTCTCGGCCAGTTCGCTCTCCGCATTCAGTATTTCGAGGTCGAGATTGGAGTTGGCCAGCCGCACGATGACATCGCCCTTGCGCACGTGGGTGCCCTCTTCGACCACCTTCTGCAGCACCACGCCGCCCTCCTGGGGCGATATCTGCACCACCGAGATGGGCACAACCGAGCCGTCGACGCTCACGTAATCGTCGAACTGGGCACGCTTCACGTCGCCTATACTCAGGCCGCGGCGCTCCACGCTGAGCGTTGACGTGAAGTTGGAAAGCGCCAACCAAACCAGCGCGGCCACGAAAACAAGGCCGCCGCCTACCCAGAGCCAGTACTTTCGGGGTATGATATACTTCTTCTGTTCTATCTTAATGTCCATAGTGGTTCACCTTTATAATAGTTTACGAGTTTCTGTTTGAGCACGAGCATGAGCTGCATCTGCAGCAGCCGGATGCGACTTTCGAGCAGCGTCTGGGCAGCAGTATGCAGGTCGAAGGTGGAGAGCATGCCCTCCTCGAACTTGCGGCGGCTCAGGTACCAGGCCAAGGAATCGGCCTCGGTCTTGCGCTCCATCTGCGCCACCTCGCGTGCATAGCCGTCGCGGTCCATCACGGCCTGGGCGATGTCGTCATGCAGTTTGCGCCTTGCTTCCTGCAAGCTGACCTGTGCCAGCCGGTAATCGGCCTTGGCCCTGCGGGCCTGTCGCCACGCCGCAGGATTGAAGACAGGAATGGAGAGGGAGAGGTAGACGTATTCGCCCATGTTGTTGTGGAACTGGGAGCCGAACGACGGCGCCCCCGCCCCTCCTGAGAGATTTTTATAGAAATTAGTGGCAACTCCTGCTCCAAGGCTGAGACGCGGCAACAGCGAGGCCCGTTGTTGGAGCCAGGTGAGGCGAGCGTTCTCCTCGTTGAATTCTTCCGACTTGACCGCCGGCGACAAGTGTGCAAACGATTGGTAAATGGCAGCAGCGTCGGCAACCATATCCACAGCCGGTAAAGCGGGCACCGAGGCCGTGTCGAGCTGCAAGCTGTCGGCCACGGGATAGTTCATGGCGGCCTTGAGTGCCAGCAGCTGCTGGCGGGCCAGGTTCTGCTGGTGCAGCAGGTTGTAGTCGTCTTCGGCCACCTGGCTCTGCAGCTGGGCCACGTCGGGGCGGCTTTTTTCGCCCAGCTCGAACAGTCGCTGCGTCTTGCGGAGCAGGGCCTGCGAGTCTGTCAGCTTCTCCCTGGCCAGCGAAATGCTGCGTTGGGCGTACACGGCATCCACATACTTGCCCATCACCTCAATGGCCTTGTCGTCCTGCACCTTCTGTATGGCGGTGGCGGAGTTGGCCCGTGCCAGCCTTGCCTGCCTGAAGGCGTTGATTGTACGGCCTCCGTCGAAGAGCGGCAGCGATGCAGCAAGCTGATAGTAGTTGTTGAATGTCGTTACATTATTATAGGTATTGGTTTCCGGGTCGATGTTACGTCCCCAGTTGTATTGCCCGCTCACCTGCGCTTCCAGCGTGGGCAGAAAGCCCAGAAGAGCAGCGCGGTAGTCGGTCTTCTTCTGCTTTGCCTCGATATCTTGGCGCTGTACGTCAGCCGAATGAACCACGGCGTACTGCATGCAGCGCTCCATCGTCCACGGCTCCTGGGCCGAGGCAGCGAGGCAGGTGATGCTCATCAGAAGGATGTTGATGGTCTGTTTCATACACAAATACCAATGCCAAAGCCGTGCCAAAATCGCAACAGGCTGGTTATCAGTATGTTTTAGGAAAAGCGTCTTTGCCTAACTGTCCAATTATTAGACACCATTGCCTAATTTTTAGACACTCCTTTATACTTTTCTACCTTATTATTAATGAATAAAAAGGAAACCACCCACCGGCAGAAAGGCTAACTGGTAACCTCCCCTTAGAAAGGGGAGGCGGAGGAGGGGATGACCACTTAGCAAGCTGTTGATAATCTGTAGGCAGTTAGCAGGTAATTTCCTGCTGTTATCATCCCCTCCTAACCTCCCCTTTCTAAGGGGAGGAAACGCTGGCGCACCATTGCTGCCAGCAGTTAGTTGTTATCCTATACCTTGCCAAAAGGCTAACTGGTATCCTCCCCTTGGAAAGGGGAGGCGGAGGAGGGGATGACCTCTTAGCAGGTCAACCATGACCTATCAATAGGCTAACCATTACTTGCTGCGGCATCATCCCCTCCTAACCTCCCCTTTCTAAGGGGAGGAAACGTAGGCCAAACCTCACCTATTATATATAAAGAGGTAAGCAACGAACAGCTGAAAGGGTAACCGGTAACTGCCCGAACAGCCTCTCCGGCACTGCCGACAAACAGCAATTTAACCCCCAACAGGCAGAAATTACGCGCTGCGATTAGGTTTTTGTGGGAAAAAAACGTATTTTTGCAGGCAAAGGCAAAGCACATGAACAAACAAGGAACCATACTTATTGTAGACGACAACCGCAACATCCTCACCACCGTAAAGATGCTTCTGGAGGATACCTTCGCACGGATTACCGCCATCGCCAGCCCCAACAACATCCCCGCACGGCTGCGCGAAGACCGCCCGGACGTAGTGTTGCTGGACATGAACTTCCAGAGCGGCATCAACAACGGTAACGAGGGGCTCTACTGGCTGCGCGAAATCAAGCGCCTGAGACCGCAGACGCAGGTGGTTCTCTTTACCGCCTATGCCGACATAGAGCTGGCTGTGACGGGCATCAAGGAGGGCGCCGCCGACTTTGTGATAAAGCCTTTCGACAACCGGAAGATGCGCGAAACGCTGCTCAACGCCTACCACAAGGTTACGCCACGGCCACAGACGGCGGGCAAGAGCAACATGGTGTGGGGCTCGAGCGCCGCCATGACCGACCTAAAGGTAATGGTGGAGAAGGTTGCCGGAACCGATGCAAACATCCTGATAACGGGAGAGAACGGCACCGGAAAGGAGGTGCTGGCCAACGAGATACACCTGCTGTCGCAGCGTTCGGATGCCCGGCTGATGCCCATTGATATGGGTGCAGTGAGCGAAACGCTGTTCGAGAGCGAGCTCTTCGGGCACATGAAGGGCGCTTTTACCGATGCCAAGGCCGACAAACCGGGCAAGTTCGAGCTGGCGGAGGGCGGCACCCTCTTCCTTGACGAGATTGGGAACCTCTCTTACAACCTGCAGGCAAAGCTGCTCACGGCCCTCCAGCGGCGCAGCATCGTGCGTGTGGGAGGCTCGCGGCAGATACCTATCAACGTGCGGCTCATCTGCGCCACCAACCGCGACCTGCAGCAGATGGTTCGCGAAGGCAGCTTCCGCGAAGACCTGCTGTACCGCATCAACACCATCCACCTGCACCTGCCGGCCCTGCGAGAGCGGCAGGGAGACATCGTGCCGCTGGCCCGCATCTTCCTTGAACGCTATGCCGGCATGTACAACAAGTCGCAAATGCGCTTCTCTCCGGCCGCCGAACGCAAGATTGACGCGCTGCCCTGGTACGGCAACATACGCGAGTTGCAGCACGCGGTGGAGAAGGCCGTCATCCTGACCGATGGCCCCGAGATAGGCGAAAGCGACATTGACGGCGACACGCCGGCCACCTCCGGCCGGCCCGAAGGCGCGCAGACCATTGACCAGATGGAGCAACGGCTCATCGAGAAGACCATAGCCGACTGCGACGGAAACCTCTCGCAGGTGGCCTCGCGGCTGGGTATATCGCGCCAGACGCTGTACAACAAAATCAAGCGTTACGGCCTCTGAACCCGCCGCAGCGCCCATCACAATCTGCTGACTCATGATTTACGTACTGCTGCTCATCATCCTGCTGCTCCTGATAGCTTACTTCAGGCTGTGGCGCCGCTACCACCGCAACATCCGCAAGGTGGCTTTCCTGTTCGATGCTCTTGACAGCGGAGACTACACTTTCCGCTTTACAGAGGGGCAGACCTACAGCGACGAGCGGCTGCTCAACGCCTCGCTGAACCGCGTGAAGCTGATTTTGCAGCACGCGAGGGACGAACAGAAGGAGCGCGAAAAATACTACGAACTCATCCTGAACTCGGTAGATACGGGCATACTCGTGGTCGACGAGGAGCGCGGTATCGTGCTGCAGCACAACCAGTCGGCCCTGCGCATGCTCAAGCGCGAGGCCATCAGCCACGTAAACCAGATAAAGGAGGCGCTGCAAGGCTTCTCTATCCGCGAGTCGCACACCGTACTCAAGGGCCGCCGGGTGCGCATCATAGGCTTCAGCGACATCAAGGGAGAGCTCGCGAACCAGGAGATTGACAGCTGGGTGAAGCTCATCCGCGTGCTTACTCACGAGATTATGAACTCCGTAACGCCCATTATATCGCTCAGCGACACCCTACTCAGCCATGCCGAAGGCGAGCAGCAGGAGGGCTTGCAGGTCATTAACCGGACGGGAAAGGAGCTCATCGCCTTCGTTGAAAACTACCGCAAGTTCACTCACGTGCCCGTTCCCAAACCCGAGCTGTTCTACGTCAAGCCTTTCATCGAGAGGATGCAGAGCCTCTGCAGGCAGTCGTTGCCCCCCACGGCCGCCATTACCGTGGAGGTTGAACCGGCCGACCTGCTGGTTTATGCCGACGAAGCGCTGGTGGCGCGCGTGGTTACCAACCTGCTCAAGAACGCCCGCCAGGCCATCAGCCCCGGCGGACACATAGCCCTGCATGCCTACACCAACGAGCAGGAACAGGTTATCATAGACGTGAGCAACGACGGAGCGCCGATACCGGACGACGTGGCCACGCACATCTTTGTGCCCTTCTTTACGACCAAAAAGGACGGAAGTGGCATCGGACTCTCCATCTCCCGCCAGATTATGCGCCTCTCCGGAGGCTCCATCAACCTTGTTTCAACGCCCCAGGACCTGATAACCACCTTCCGTCTTACTTTCAATTAACCCGCCCGAGTAACCATGAAAGTCAAGATGATACTGCCCTCGCTGGAGGAAGCCGACAGTCCTTACTTCCGTCCCATCAAGTATTCACTCTTCCCGCCCTTAGGCCTCGCCACGCTGGCTGCCTACTTCTCGCCCGATGACGAGGTGCAGATAGCTGACCAGCATGTGGAGAAGCTGCAGCTTGACGACCGCCCCGACCTGGTTTGCCTGCAGGTTTACATCACCAACGCCTACCGTGCTTACGCCATTGCCGACCACTACCGGCGCCGCGGCAGCTATGTGGCAATGGGCGGACTGCACGTAACGGCGCTGCCCGAAGAGGCGCTGCAGCATGCCGACACCATCGTTACGGGGCCGGGCGAGGAGGCTTTTCCGCGCTTTGTGGCCGACTTCCGTGCCCGCTGCCCGCAACGTGTCTACACGGCGCAGGTAAGGCAGATAACCGATATACCACCCATTCGGCGCGACCTCATACACCGCCGGCGCTACTTCGTGCCCAACTCGCTCGTGGTAAGCAGGGGCTGTCCGCACCACTGCGACTTCTGTTACAAGGACGCCTTCTACTCATCAGGACGCAGTTTCTACACCACCAGCGTTGACAGAGCCCTGCAGGAGATAGACAGCCTGCCAGGTCGGCACCTCTACTTCCTCGACGACCACCTGCTTGGTAACCCCGTTTTTGCTCGCCAACTGTTTGAAGGTATGCGCGGAATGGGCCGAGTATTCCAGGGAGCAGCCACGGTGAAGTCCATCCTTGAGGGCGACCTGATAGAGCGGGCACGCGATGCAGGGCTGCGGAGCATATTCGTTGGCTTCGAGACTTTTTCGCAGGAGAACCTCCGAAGCGAGCATAAATACCAGAATCTGGCACGCGATTACGCCGCCTGTGCCCACCGTCTGCACGACTTGGGCATCATGATTAACGGCAGCTTCGTGTTCGGCATGGACCATGATGATGCCGACACCTTCCGCCGGACGGTAGACTGGGCGGTGGAGCACGCCATCACCACTGCCACCTTCCACATCCTTACGCCCTACCCCGGCACCCGGCTATACCAGCGGATGGAGGCCGAAGGGCGCATCGTGACCCGCGACTGGAGCCGCTACGACACGCGAACGGTGGTGTACAAAACCCGCGGTCTGACGCCCGAAGAGTTGAAGCGCGGCTACGACTGGGCCTATTCGGAGTTCTACCGGTGGAGCAACATCTGGCGTGCCTGCCGCCACGACGACACCCTGGAGCACCGCACAGCCCACCTGCTCTACACGGGCGGCTGGAAAAAGTTTGAGCCCCTGTGGAACTTCCTCATCCGTACGGGTGCCCTGAATGCCTCCCTCCCCCTGCTCGAGAACCTGCTCAAGCACGGCTAA
Source organism: Prevotella sp. kh1p2 (assembly GCF_900111525.1). Taxonomy (NCBI): domain Bacteria; kingdom Pseudomonadati; phylum Bacteroidota; class Bacteroidia; order Bacteroidales; family Prevotellaceae; genus Prevotella; species Prevotella sp. kh1p2. The sequence continues at coordinate 13,796 of NZ_FOHY01000008.1, read as the reverse complement.
CGGCCCCCGGTCTGCATTCCGAAGACGCTAATTGAGAATTGAGAATGGACAATTGATAATTATGATTAGTCCGAATTGAGAATTGAAAATGGACAATGGATAATTATGATTAGTTCGAATTGAGAATTGAAAATGGACAATGGATAATTATGATTAGTCCGAATTGAGAATTGAGAATGGACAATTGATAATTATGATTAGTCCGAATTGAGAATTAAAATGGATAATTGACTATAATGATTTGCATGCTTCTAATACTCAACATCCTACACCCATCACCCCAAAAGTCACTCCATCATCACCCAACACCCAACACCTATCACCCGAAACCAATCGTTAAAGATTACCAATAGGTACCGGAAATCGGGGAATATTCAGTAATTTTGCAACGATGAAACATGTGGAGATGAAACGTATTTGGCGTGCATGGATACTCCTTTCGGTATTCGTGCCCATGCTGCTGGGCGCCTCTCTGCACGTGCACACTGGCCAACAGGCCGGCAACGTGCCGTGTGTGGAGTGCCTGCACCATGTTCACCACGCCCCGCACATCACCTCCCAGAGCCACGGCATGGCCGAGTGCCTGCTCTGTCAGTTCCTGGCGCTGCCGTTTCTCGCAGTCTCAACGGCCGTTGTAGCCGTATTCCTCACAGCCCGCCACGTGGCTCCGCCGGCCGTGGAGAGCAGCATGCTGCTCCGTCCAAGGCTGGTTCCGTCGGGCCGGGCGCCCCCAACAGAGCCCTTATTCCCCGCTTTCTGCTAAGCGCAGAAAGCCTTATTACAACCTTTCCGGGACGATGCACGCCATCGCCCCATAACCATCGTATTTAAAGAATAAGGACATGAAAAAGCTAATTGTCATGTTGCTGTTCGCCTGCTCGCTGCTGCCCGTAGTGGCAGAGCCGGTGAGCCGTACGGCAACTCTATCGGGTACCGTCACCCATTCAGAAGACGGAAGCGCGCTGGTTGGCGCAACCATCTACTTTCCCGACCTGCAGACAGGCACCACTACGGATGTAGAAGGACACTACTCCATAGCCGGCCTGCCCCTGCGCAGCGTCACCATACAGGTTAGTTACATTGGCCACCAGACCATCATGCGGCAAATAGACCTCGCAACGACCTCGAGCATGGACTTCAGCATGCACGAGAGCAACGCCCAAATCAACGAGGTGGTGGTAACGGGAACCAACGGCAAGGCCCTGCTAAGCCACATGCCAACGCCCGTTGACGTCATTACGGCGGCACAGCTGGGGCAGTCGGCCTCCACCAACATCATTGACGCCATCGCCCATAAGCCCGGCATGGCGCAGATAACCACCGGTGGCGGCATCTCGAAGCCCGTTATACGCGGACTGGGGTATAACCGCATCGTGGTTGTTAACGACGGCGTAAGGCAGGAAGGACAGCAATGGGGCGACGAACACGGCATTGAGGTCGACGCCAACAGCGTAGGTTCGGTCGAGGTTCTCAAAGGTCCGGCGAGCCTGATGTACGGCTCCGATGCCATTGCCGGCGTGGTTATCTTCAACAATGTGCCCACATTGGCACAGGGAAAGATGCGCCTCACGCCCACCGCAGAGTACCAGACGAACAACGGACTCATCAACTATTCGCTCGACTTTGCGGGCAACAGCCACGGTATAGCATGGGACTGGCGCTGGAGCCAGAAGCTGGCACACGCCTACAAGAACAAGTTCGACGGACGCGTACTGAACTCACAGTTCCGCGACCAGGCGCTCTCGGGCCTGCTGGGAGTGAACCGCAGCTGGGGCTACTCGCGCCTGCATCTTAGCTACTACGCCATTACACCGGGCATCACAGAGGGCGAACGCGACGAAACTACAGGCCGGTTCCTCAAGCCCATCATCACTAACGGGGAGGCAAGCGAGGCCATCGCCACTGCCGATGACCTGAAAACCTACGGCCGGGGCATGCCTTACCAACGCGTGAAGCATTACAAGGCCGTTGCTGATAACGCCTTCTTCGTGGGCCCGGGCACGCTGAACGTTACCTTGGGCTACCAACACAACCGCCGCAGAGAGTTCGAGGAGGTGCTCACTCCCAACGAGAGCGGGCTCGACATGATGCTGCACACGGGCACCTATAATATATACTACGCCCTTACTCGGGCCAACGGGTGGAAGCTGAACGGCGGACTGAGCGGCATGTACCAGCGTTCGGTCAACAAAGGAGAGGAGTTTCTCATCCCCGATTACCAGCTCTTTGACGCCGGGGCCTATGTAACGACATCCTTCGGGGTGGGCCGCTGGAACGTGAGCGGCGGTCTGCGCGTGGACAACAGGCATGTTCACGGCTTCGCATTGGCCGACAGGTTCGCTGCTTTCTCACGCAACTTTACCGGCGTAACGGGCAGCATGGGCGCCGTGTACGATGTGGCCGACAACCTGCACCTGCGCCTCAACGTGGCCCGGGGCTACCGGGCGCCCAATATCAGTGAGCTGGCCGCCAACGGCGAACATGAGGGAACCTTCCGCTACGAGGTAGGAAACACCGACATGAAGCCCGAATACAGCTGGCAGGCCGACGCCGGACTGGACTACACATCGGCTAAGGTGACGGCCGGCATAGCCCTGTTTGCCAACTTCATTGACAACTACATCTTTGCCCACAGACAGCCGGGAGAGGAGGTGGAGGGCACGCCCGTGTTCCGCTTCACGCAGGGTTCGGCCCGCCTCATGGGCGGAGAGCTCACGCTGGACGTGCATCCCGTGGAGCGGCTGCACATAGGCAACGCCTTCTCTTACGTGAACGCAGTGCAGCGGCACCAGCCGGCAGACCGCAAGTACCTGCCCTTCACGCCCGCTCCGAGGTGGACTTTGGACGTGCGCTACGACCTCCTGCGCCACGGCCGCACGCTGAACAACGCCTACGTGAGGGCTGGCATGGAGTGCAACCTGCGCCAGCGGCACGCCTATACGGCCGACGGAACGGAGACGCCGACGCCCAGCTACACGCTGTTTGGCCTCTCCGCAGGCACCGACATCTGTCATCACGGCCGCACGGTGGCCACGGTAACGCTCTCGGCAGAGAACCTCTTGGACCGCGCCTACCAAAGTCACCTGAGCCGGTTGAAGTATGCGCCCGTGAACAACCTGACCGGCCGCACCGGCGTTTACGACATGGGGCGCAACGTGTGCGTAAAACTCAATCTGCCGATTGAGTTTTAGATAATAGATAACAGATATCAGATAAAAGATATTTTTTGATGAGGATGGAGTTGGAAACTGCCATCCGTGGGTTACGGAGGCACCGTATCAGGTTGCTGAAAGGGTGCTTCGGGAACTTTCGACACTTGTCGCACGATGGTGTGACACCTGTCGCACGATTATTCGACACCTGTCAAAAGTTCCTGCCTCATCAATTTCTATCTTTTATCTGATATCTTTTATCTCTTATCTATTATCTTTTATCTCTTATCTATTATCTCCCTTCGCGTTTGGTTGCAGCCAGAACACGGCCGTGCGGGCCCCGAACGGCACGCGATACTGCGGCAGCGCCTGGGCGTTACGGCTCCAGCTGTCGATGCCACCCACACCTGCCTGCACGGCGTCGATGCAGAGCTGGGTGAACAAAGACTGCGGAACCTGGTACGGATGGCGCTGTTCTTTGGCGTCGCCGTCGTCAAGGTCGGCTGTGTTATAGTGCAGCGCCGAGGCCGAAAACAGCTTGTCGCTCGTTATGCACAGGCCTGTGCCGGCCGTGTTGGCCTGCTGCCACCAGCGAATGTCGGTCTTCGTGCCCGTTTCCTGTGGCCGCACGTAGGCGTGGAACTGCTCGTCGGCCGTCTGGTTGTAAAGACCCACCGTCTGCGAAGAGTTGCGGTCGGCGTAGTTCTCTATCGGTCCGCGGCCGTAGTAGCGGCTGTGGTCCATCTCGAACGGCATCTGCATGACCATGCCAAAGCGGAACATGGCCGGTGCCTGGGCACCTGCCTGCGGCTGCAGGCGCTGCTCCACGCGCACCACTCCATTGGAGCTTACGTTGTAGGTGAGCGTGAGGGAGGCCTTGACCTCGGGCATCTGGTAGGTTGCCGTAACCACGGCAGAGCCCTGCTCGCCCTTGTCGGCCTTCAAGCTCACGAGTTTCAGCTCGGGATTACGCCACACCTTGAAGGCGCGGTTGAGCCCGGAGCCCATGTCGTTGTCGGTGGGAGCGCGCCAGAAGTTGGGCTTCAGTACGCCTCCCTTGCCCAGCAGGCTGGCTCCTTTGTACTCGAAAGCCGACAGGAAGCCCGTCTGGCGGTCGAAACCGAGGCTGAACGTGCTGCCCGATACGGTAAGCACGGTCTTCTTCTGCTTCACGCTCACCTTGTCCTTGCCGGCATTTGCAACGGCCAGGGCCGGCGTGGCGGGCTGCCACTCCTGCACGGTGAGCTGGGCGTAGGCTATGCGCTGGCCGGCCGACATGAGCGGTTCGGCCTCCTTGAGGCAGTAGTCGAGGTTGAGCAACACCTCCTGCTGCGGGCTTATGCCGTCGAGTTTGTAAGGCAGATTGACGGCAATGGCCTGCTGCGGGGCGATGTTCAGGCTCTCTACGGTGCCGTGCTGCACGGCCTTACCATCCACCTGGAGCGTCCACTGCAGCTGTACGTTGTCCAGATTGCGGAAGAAGAACTCGTTCATTACGGCTATCTTGCCGGCCCGGAGGTCCATGGGCTTGGTCCAGATGTTCTGGTACTGGTAGGCTACCTCGTAGGCGTGAGGGTGCAGCTGGCGGTCGGCACCGATGATGCCGTTACAGTTGAAGTTGTTGTCAGATGGGTCGTAGGTGTTGTAATCGCCGCCGTAGGTGTACTCGGTCTTGGCCGACACCTGCGCTGCCCGCTGCTCCAGTTCCGACAGCGAGCGCTGTTTGAGGTCGGGCCGGCGGTGCAGCGCCTGGTCAACAAAGTCCCAGATAAAGCCTCCCTGATACTTGGGATACTTGCGAACGAGGTCCCAGTACTCCTTCAGTCCACCCGATGAGTTGCCCATGGTGTGGTTGTACTCGCACTGTATGAGGGGTTTCTGCGCGTCGGCAGCCTTGCTCTGGGCGTACTTTTCGCACGCCTCGGGCGACCAATACATGGGGCACCTGATGTCCGTATTCCTGCCGCTGCCGGCCTGCTCCCACTGAATGGGGCGGCTGGGGTCCTGACTCTTCACCCAGTCATAGGCCGCCGAGAAGTTCGGACCGTCAACTGTCTCGTTGCCCAAGCTCCAGTAAATGATGCTTGGATGGTTGAACTGCACGCTGACATTGTGCTGGTTGCGCTGCAGTATCTGGAGAGCAAACTGGGGTTTCTTGGCTTCCGAGGTTGCCGCATAGCCCAGTCCGTGGCTCTCCTGGTTGGCTTCGGCGCACACGTAGAGGCCGTACTCGTCGCAGAGGTCGTACCAGAGCGGGTCGTCGGGATAGTGGCAGGTGCGCACGGCGTTGATGTTGAGGCGCTTCATGATTTGGATATCCTGTATCATACGCTCGCGGCTGACCACGTAACCGCCATCGGGGTCCATCTCGTGGCGGTTCGCTCCCTTGATGTAAACGGCCTTTCCGTTTACCAGCAGCTGCGAGTTCTTGATTTCGACCTTGCGGAATCCCACCTTCTGTGTTATCACCTCGACGGGGCGGTTGCCTTGTCTGACGGTGGCCACGAGGGTGAAGAGGTAGGGGTCTTCGGCCGTCCAGGTCTTCACGTTGCGCACGCTGAAGTGCACGTTGCCGTGGCGGTAGCCGCGAAAGTTGGTGGTGTTGCTGCCCACCTCCACGCCGTTGGCGTTCAGCAGGCGGAAGTCTATCACCGGTCGGCCCTTCACCTCGCAGGCTATGTCGAGTTCGCCGTCCTGGTAGTTGTTGGTCAGGTCGGGCGTTAGTCGCAGGTTCACCAGCTGCGTGTTGCGGTCGCGGGCGTAGAGATAGCTTTCACGCGCCACGCCCGAGAGGCGCCAGAAGTCCTGGTCCTCGCAGTAAGAACCGTCGCTCCAGCGGAAGGTCTGGAAGGCTATCAGGTTGCGGCCGGGCTTCACGTAGGGCGTGATGTCGAACTCGGCGGCCACCTTCGAGTCCTCTGAATAGCCCACGAAGCGACCGTTCACGTAGAGGTAGATGTTGGAAGTAACCGAACCGAAGTGGGCGACAACCTGCCGGCCGTCCCACCCTGCGGGCAGGTCGATGTAGCGGCGGTACGAACCCACGTGGTTGTCCTTTACGGGCACCTCGGGCGGATTGTCATTGAAATGGCCGTTCCAGGCATAACCCACGTTCTTGTACACAGGGTCGCCGAAGCCGTTGAGCTCCCACATGCCCGGCACCTTCATCACCGCCCACGACGAGTCGTCCAAATCGGTCTTGTAAAAGTCGGTGGGCCGCTGGTCAGCATGCTCCACCCACTTGAATTTCCAGTCGCCTTCCAGAGAGAGATAGTTGTCCGAACGGGTGATGTCACCCTTCAAGGCTTTGTCTGCCGACTCGTAAGCAAAGTAGGAGGTGTGCATGGGATAGCGGTTCACCTCATTGACCTGCAGGTCGTGCCACTCGGTAAAAGCCGGCTCATCGGTCTGTGCCGCCACGGGCAAAACACCCGCCAGAAGAGCGGAAACGACAAAAAGTATCTTTTTCATAAATAGCTATATAGTTTGACTTTCATGCTTATTAACAAAGACATCGCGCAAGGCAGCCGCCCCGTTGGCCGCTACCTGTTGCAAAGATACAATAAAGAAATGAAAGCGGAAACAGAAACGCAGAAAATATTCAGCCACCCCCGCGGGAGCCCCTGCTGGCAGGGGGCTGTGCAGGACATGCCGTTCAAGGAGCTTGAAGGATAGCTTCAAGGCGCCCGAACGATAGCTTCAAGAGGCTTGAAGGATAGCTCCAAACTGGCGAGAGGGGGAACCCACCCCGGCTCTACCAATGGAGAGAGGCTGCTGCCGGTAAGAGAAAAGAGGAAAAGGGGGAGCCTACCCCTGCCCACCCAAAGGGAGGGAGCACTGCGATATATAAGAGGTGGATAAGAGAAAAGACTGTTGTTTTTGTCCCAACTCAATCCATGTGATAAGTACTTCCTCCCTTCGGGAGGGCTGGGGTTGGTTTTTCCTCCCCTTAGAAAGGGGAGGTTAGGAGGGGATGATTTCTTCCTCAAGGTGGCAAGTTGTAGCTTTCAAGTCATCCCCTCCTCCGCCTCCCCTTTCCAAGGGGAGGATACCAGTTAGCCTTGTGGGTGCCCCCTTGCTTTTTGTTCATTGCTATCGGCGGTGGTGGCGTAGCGGTTCCTCCCCTTGGAAAGGGGAGGTTAGGAGGGGATGATTTTCCTTGCAGCTTTGCTATTTCCTGCTATCAGGTCATCCCCTCCTCCGCCTCCCCTTTCCAAGGGGAGGATACCAGTTAGTCCTTCTGCAAACCGCTGCTTACACATATCTACTAACAGACAACCAAACAGCAGCTGAAAAATTACGCTGTTACTCTGTCTTTCATCAGCAACAGCTAACTGGCAGCAAGTTCGAAGCAGCTGAAAAATTACTCTGTTACTCTGTCTTTCATCAGCAACAGCTAACTGGCAGCAAGCTCGAAGCAGCTGAAAAATTACGCTGTTACTCTGTCTTTCATCAGCAGCAGCTAACCTGCAGCGGCAGTGCGGCAGTGGTTCGGGAATGATGAGGGGGACGATAAAGGGTGGAGAAAACAAGCAGAAAAGGCGGCGCACCACACTTCAGGGCAAAAAAAATGGGGCTCCGCCGAGTCCCAACCTTGTTAACCTTAAATCTAATACTATGAAAAACACATTGCAAATATAAACATGTTAGCGCAAACAACCAAACAAACAGAAAGAAAAAACGGCAGTTTTGTTCATTTCTTGACATAAATCAAGCCAAGGCGAAGAATTTTAGCCGAAAAGTTGCTCCGTATTAAAATAATGCCTATCTTTGCAGACGAATAAGGACATTAATCAGACATAAGAAATAGGATACGGAATTCCGACAACACCGAAAGCTGTCGGAATTCTTCATTTTTCATGTCCGACGAAAAACGGTTACAAACAGTTTAAAACAATAACAATTATGGCTTACATGTCACAAGAAGGCTACGACAAGCTCGTGGCTGAGCTCCGTGAGCTCGAAACAGTTGAACGCCCCAAGGCATCGGCCGCCATCGCAGAGGCTCGCGACAAGGGCGATTTGAGCGAAAACTCAGAATATGACGCCGCCAAAGAGGCACAGGCCCACCTCGAAGATAAAATCAACAACATCAAACTGGCCATAGCCGAGGCCAAGATTGTTGACGTATCGCGCCTGAAGACGGACGCCGTGCAGATACTCTCGAAGGTGGAAATGACCAACATGGCTACCGGCAAGAAGATGACCTACACCATCGTGAGCGAGAACGAGGCCAACCTGCGCGAAGGCAAGATATCTATCAAGACGCCTATCGCACAGGGACTGCTGAACAAGAAGGTGGGCGACATCGTCGAGATACAGATACCGCGCGGCACAACAAAGCTGCGCATTGACAAGATAAGCATAGAAGGTTAAACCTCCCGAGCCCTTGCCACCCGCAACAAGAGCCCGAGGAACAAAACAAGAGAACCATGAGTACAGTGTTTTCGAAGATTGCCGCTGGCGAAATTCCCAGCTACAAGTGCGCCGAGAGCGACAAGTTTTACGCTTTTCTCGACATCAACCCGGTGGCCAAAGGCCACACGCTCGTCATTCCGCGCAAAGAGGTTGACTACTTCTTTGATATGGACGACAACGACCTGGCTGAGTTCCAGCTCTTTGCCAAGAAGGTGGCCACGGCGCTGAAGGCGGCTTTTCCGTGCAGGAAAGTGGCCCAGGTAGTGCTTGGACTCGAAGTTCCGCACGCCCACATCCACCTCATCCCCATGAACAGCGAGGCCGATGTGGACTTCCGCAAGGAGCATCTCAAATTCTCGGACGAGGAATTCAAGGCTATCGCCAAAAAGATTGAGGAGAGCCTGCCATAGGGGTCTGACAGTAAAAAAGCCTCCCCTAACCCTCCCTTTGGGAGGGAACGAAGAAGCTACCCCTGCCCGCCCAAAGGAGCGGATGAAAAGAGAAGAGCCACGCCAAAGCAACTTAAAGACTTTGGCGTGGCTCTACCTTATTATATATAGGGAGCAGGCAATGCCACGGTCCCACCCTCCCACTCCTTCTGAAAGGGCCGGGGAGGGGTTCTTCCACCTATGTGCAGAGCCAAGGATAATACCCCCCTCCCCTTCGGGGAGGGCCAGGGAGGGGTTTTCCACTTGTGTGCAGAGCCAAAGAGAAAGTCCTCCCTCCCCTTCGGGGAGGGCCGGGGAGGGGTTCAATAACTATGCGTTATCTCCTGCCAGTTGCCGTCAGCCGAGAGTGTAAACGTGATGTCGCCGGTCTGGGTGGTGCCGTCAAAGAACTGGCCGCTGTACTTTGAAATCCATCCCAGCTGTACGGGAACGGCCTCGAACAGCTTTTCGGCCACCGTGGTGCCGGCGGCATCAAGGGCCGTTACGGTCATCTTGAGTTCTCCCTCGTCGGCATGGGGGAAGGTGAACACGTCGAACTGGCACGGCTTACCGGCCATCTCGGCCGTCACCCCGCGGTATTCCGTCTGACGGGAGTCCACACATCCGCGCCCCGTAATGGCATTGAGGGTGGAACTGCCGCCAGTATAGTAGAACTTGAACTGCTTCACGCTGGCCGGCACATCATCGGTTATCACGAGGCGGAACATGGCTACGGCACGCTTCAACTCCAGCGCGTAGCTCCTGGCATCGGTCACCTCGATGTCCTCACAGCAGTAAAAGGTATCGGTAACTTTGTTGTCGGGGAACTTTATTTTTTCCGGGTCGGTAACTGAAACGGAGCCGTTGCCGTTGTGGGCTATCACCACCACGCGGTAAGAACCTTGCGGCAGCGACACGCCGAAGGTGCCGAAAGATTTATCGGTCGATGTCTGCGAGACGCTCTTCACCCTGCTGCCGCCGGCATCGAAGATGGCAAACGTAAGGCGCGAGCAGAGCTCACTCACCTCGGTTGCGGCGCGCGACTTGGCCTGGGCGCCGTCGAAGGCTATCTGTTCAAAGCGTGATATCCGGAGCTCTATCCTCACCCCATTCTCCGGTTCGGGCTCATCGCCGTCGTCGCCGAGGTTCGCCTTCTCGCAGGATGAACACACACAGGACGCCAGGAGGAGCAGGACGCCCATCAGTTGTAACTTTCTCATGGTCTTTACTGTATTGGTTTCGGGTTCGTGGGAGGCGGCTCAGATGTAGTCGTCGCCCTTCTTCATCTGCACTTCATTCACGTACTTGCGCACCAAAGCCGACGAGTCCTCTTTCTTGCAGATGAGCAGCACGTTGTCCTTCTCGGCCACGATGAAGCCTTCGAGACCGTTGATGACGGCAAATTTGCCCTTGGGCAGCTTGATGACATTGTTGCTCGAATCCTCAATCATCACGTCGGAGTCTATCACGACATTGTCGTCCGGGCCCTTGCGCATGGCCTCGTAGATGCTGTGCCAGGTGCCTATATCGGCCCAGCCAAAATCGCATTTCATCACGTAGGCATCTTCCGACTTCTCCAGAATGCCGTAGTCGATGGAGAGATTGGGGTACGAGGGGAAGTTCTCATGTACGAACTTGCTCTCCTCCTCAATCGTCCAGTCGGGTTTCACGGCATCGAGATTGCGCAGCACCGAGGGCAGAATGGAAAAGAAACTGCGGCCGAGAAAGTGGGTGTTGGAAAGGAATATGCCCGTGTTCCAGTAGAATTCACCGCTGCTCATGAACATTTTGGCAAACTCACGTTCGGGCTTTTCCGTGAACGACTGCACGCGGTAAACGTCGTGGGCCGCCTCGTCGCCCAGCTGGATATAGCCGTAGCCGGGCTCGGGACGCGTAGGTTTAATGCCCATGGAGAGCAGGCAGTCGCGCCGATCCACGAAGTCGAAGCCCTCTTCCACGTTCTGGCGGAATGCTTCCTCGTTCAACACAATCTGATCAGAGGGCGTAACAATCAGGTTGGCGTCAGGGTTCAGCCTGTTGATGCGGTGCGTAGCCCACGCCACACTCGGAGCCGTGTTGCGGTGGATGGGTTCGGCCATGATGTTGTCGGCCGGCATTTCGGGCAGTTGCTCCTGCACTAAAGACAGATAGCTTACGTTGGTGTTCACGTAGATATGGTCGGGCGGCAGGATTTTTGCCATGCGGTCATAGGTTTGCTGCAGCTGAGTACGGCCGGTGCCAAAGAAATCTATGAACTGTTTAGGGTATCGGTCGCGGCTGCACGGCCACAGCCTGCGACCTTTTCCGCCGGCAAGGATCACGCAGTAGTTATTTGTTTTTATTGTCATAGCTTACAGATTTAAAATACAGCACGCTAATATACGCATTAAATATGACACCAACAAGATTTTATCATCTTTTAAATGACTAAATCGTTAAAACCTCTTCACCCCACCGCTCCACGAAAACAAACGCCCCGCTGCTACCCTTTGAAAGTTTTCGACGGATTTGTTTGCGCTTTCAGAAAAAACCCGTACCTTTGCATCCGTATTAAGCCCAGATGGCGGAATCGGTAGACGCGCTGGTCTCAAACACCAGTGGAGCAATCCGTGCCGGTTCGACCCCGGCTCTGGGTACAAGGGACCCTGAATTGAACTTTTCAGGTTCCCTTTTTCTTTTCTCTCCCCTTAACTTATTGGTTTCCATACATATTACGTCAAGCACTCGGTTGTACACAGTGGTTCGAAGTACATCGCCGGATAGCCGGATGCCTACATCGAACCATGTCCATCATTTGGTGCTTCTTTTCTGATAACTTGGTTCTTATCTCTTAATAATAGTTGAAAAATGCTGTTCTTCGCCAAATCTCTGTTATAGTTGCGACCATATCCCTTATCTTAGTCATTCAACTTGTAATGTCATGAAGATGATGGAAGATAGGATAAACGTGGTACTGTACTGCCGTGTAAGCAGTGATGAGCAGGCAGAAGGCAGCAGTCTGGACGAACAGGAGCGAAGGCTCCGCATGTACTGCGCATCTCTCAAGATGAACGTGCTGAAAGTATATAAGGACGACTCCTCGGCCAAGTACAACGACATCCGGCGCAGGCCGATGTTCGGAGAGATGTATGCGTATTGTAAACTGCACAGGCACCTGATTGCCAAGATACTGTTCCTAAGATGGGACAGATATACCAGGAACACGGAGTTTGCCTTTGTCTATAAGCGGAAGATAACGGATGAACTCGGCATAGAAATCAATGCCCTTGAATCACCGATAGACTTCAGGAGCACGGAATGGAGTCTCATGCTTGCCCTGCACTGTGGCATGGCGCATACTGAAGATAACAAGATATCCAGAAGAACCCTTGAAGGCATACACGGCACGCTGCTGAAAGGCAAATGTTCCAATCATGCCCCACGCGGATACAGGAACGTAAGGGACGGCAAGCACAACACACGGGTAGAGATAGACAAGAAGACGGCACCCGTCATTCAGGACATCTTCTATGAGGTTGCCTATTCTCCTCTTGCGCCCAATGCCATTTGCAGGAAGTACAACAAGCGGTATCATCTGCATATCAACAAAAACGCTTTCATGTATATGCTCCGTAATGTCTTCTACATCGGCAAGATACTCGTGCCCGCCTATAATGATGAACCGGAACAGATAGTGGAAGGGCAGCATGAGGGCATCATCAATCCCGTTATCTTCAAGGCCGTACAGGAAAGGATTGCATACAAGCCACAGATAAAGATAAGCAAGGCGGAGAATCCGGACCTGTTCCTCAAAAGGTACCTGCTGTGTCCCAAATGCGGCAGACATCTTACGGGCTACACCTGCAAGGGCAATGGCGGCTATTATACTTATTATTGCTGTTCACAGGACAAGAAGCATATCAATATCCGTGCAGAGAAAGCCAACAGCCTATTTATAGACTACGCGTGCTCCATTACACCCAATCCGGATATCCTGACACTGTTCAAGACAACAATCAAGGACATCTATGCCGAAGGGATAGGTAAGATAGACTGTAAGATGAGAGACAAGGCAGCGTTCCTGAAAGAGATACAAGCAAAGTTAGACGTTATAGATGACAAATACATGTCGGGTAAGTTATCCGATGACCAGTATCAGCGGATGAACGGCAGGTACCGGCAGGAGATGTTGCAGACACAGGACGAGATGGAGATGCTACGAAATCAGAGAGATACCGACATAGAGCCCATGCTGGATTATGCCTTCTGTCTGTTGTCCCATCTGAGAATACATCTTACCGATGCGCCGGTAGATTTAAAGATAAAGATATTGGGAGCTTTGTTCGATGTAGGCATCCAGCTATCCGGCGATGTACTTCGAACCACGATGTACAACCGGGTTCTTGATGTAATATGTATGGAAACCAACAAGTTAAGGGGAGAGAAAAGAAAAAGGGAACCTGAAAAGTTCAATTCAGGGTCCCTTTTCTTTCCTCTCCCTTCTTTTCTTATCAACAACTACATCGGTACTTGCGCCGGGATTGGCAAAACGAGTTTGACTGTAATTCATAAGGTATTGATGTGCGGAAAAATGGGACGGTGATTGATGGTTGCAGAAGTGATGAGCCGCTGAAGGCAGGCTCCGGAAACTGGTTGCCAAGTGGATGATATATAAACTGTGGGAAGTTTTGACACTTGTCGAAGATATGTGCGACAAGTGTCAAACAATCGTGCGACAAGTGTCGAAAGTTCCCGAAGCATGCCTTCAGCACTCCGACGCTGTCCTGTCCTGGATTTAGTTGACAGTTTTAGTAGTTAA
>NZ_FOHY01000038.1:0-5680 GCF_900111525.1 Prevotella sp. kh1p2 | reverse complement strand
AGGGCCGTCGAACTCTATAACACCGTGCGTCCGCACCAGAGTCTGGGCATGCGCACACCCCTGGAAGAGATGCAGCGGCTCCTTTCCCTGGCCGCATGACAGCCACAGAGGCTCCCGGGGGCTGCGAGCCCCCGGCCGCAAGGCCGCCCCCCGGTGTTTTTCATCAATTCAACGTTTCACTTAAAATAAGGAGGTCAAAGAGCTCACAGAAAACAGAAAATGATTAACTTTGCATCCGGAAGACAGCTGTCAACCCAAAGTGCACTTAACAGAAAAACCTGACAACTATATTTCCACATAAGAAATTTATTGTCAACCTAAAGAACATTTAACTATAAAAACTGTCAACTAAATCCAGGACAGAGCAATGTTCCTGCTTTTAGGGTGCCATTTGATGCCTTCGGGAACTTTTGACAAGTGTCGCACGATTATTCGACAAGTGTCACACGATCGTTTGACACTTGTCAAAAGTTCCCGAAAGATATTATCAAGACCTTCTGTCCTTACAAAGATAATCAAAATAAAGGATCACATGGCCTGCATGGTGAATAAAAAAGGCCGCACCTGTGTAATTTGGTGCAGCCTTGATGGATTGATACCTTGTGACCGGTTAGTCCAACCACTTCACGTAGCTGAAGTCTTGTCTGTGCGGTAACTTTGAGTTCTTGGGGAACATACGCACTGCCGAGCGGAACGAACCGGCCTCGTCAGGCTCAACGGTAGCCTCGAAGATATAGTTATTACCTTCGTGGCCAACTACCTTGAACTCATGAACACTGTAGATGTTGTGGTCATCAGGATCCTGTTCCGGCTTCAGCGAAACCAGCTCAAGGCCTATGGCATCGTCCAGTCCCTGCTCGTCAATAACATAGCGAACCTTGTATTCTACGCCGGTTTCGCCGCCATTGTCAAGGAAGGAGGTGTCTTTGGAAACCACGTGGATAGCATCCCAGCGCTCTGCTACTGATTCCTTCCACTGTGCAATTTCTATAGCCAGGCGGTTGTTGTTGGCCGAGAGTTTCTTGAAACGGGCGGCCTCCTTGTTGTAGAACTTGTCATAGTAATCGTCAAGCTGGCGTTTCATCGTGTAATGCGGAGCTATGGTGGCGATAGAGTTCTTGATAACATTGACCCAACTCTCGCTGTAGCCCTTCTTGCTCTTGCCATAATACAGGGGGATAATTTCGTTTTCGAGAAGTCCATAAATAGTAGCGGCGTCCAGCTGGTCCTGATATCCCTGGTTGGAATAGGTGCGTTTCTGCGGCAGAGCCCAGCCTGCACCCTTGCGGTAGCCTTCAACCCACCAGCCATCGAGTACCGAGAGGTTGACAACTCCGTTCATTTCAGCCTTCTCACCGGATGTACCTGATGCTTCGAGCGGCCGAGTAGGCGTATTCATCCAAATATCGACGCCCGAAACCAGACGGCGTGCCAGCTGCATGTCATAGTCTTCGAGGAAGATTATCTTGCCCAGGAACTCCGGCCGCTGGCTGATTTCGTAAATACGCTTGATAAGTCCCTGCCCGGCACCATCGGCAGGATGAGCCTTGCCAGAGAAGAAGAACAACACCGGATGCTCGGGGTCATTCACTATCTTTGAGAGCCTCTCCAAATCTGTAAACAACAGATGGGCACGTTTGTAAGTTGCAAAACGACGGCAGAAACCAATCATCAGCGCGTTGGGGTTGATGCGTTCGAGCAGCGAAACCACACGAGCCGGGTCACCCTGGTTACGCAGCCAGGTCTCTGTAAACTTCCCGCGGATGTAGTCTATCAGCTTCTTCTTCAGAGCCATACGCGTATTCCAGATTTCCTCATCGGGCACCTTGTAGATGGCATGCCATATTTCTTCATTGCTCTGGTCGCTCATGAAGGTAGGCGCAAAGTACTTGTCATACAGCTGACGCCACTCCGTAGCCGTCCAAGTAGGGAAGTGCACACCGTTGGTAACGTAGCCTACATGGTTCTCCTCGGGATAGTATCCCTTCCAGAGAGGGGCAAACATCTTCTGACTTACCCATCCGTGGAGCTTACTTACACCGTTGATTTCTTGGCAGGTGTTGCAGGCAAAGGTGGACATACAGAACTTCTCGCTGTGGTCGTCGGGGTTCGTACGTCCCATGCCAATGAATTCTTCCCACGAGATACCTAACATGGCGGGGTAACCACCCATGTACTTGCCGAAGAGAGCCTCGTCAAAATAATCGTGGCCGGCAGGCACCGGCGTGTGTACTGTATAGAGTGAAGAGGCGCGAACCAGTTCCATTGCCTGGTTGAATGTGAGCCCGCTTGATACATAATCACACAAACGCTGCAGGTTGCAGAGTGCGGCATGGCCCTCGTTGCAGTGGTAAATATCTTTCTGGATGCCCAATTTCTTCAATGCGAGCATACCGCCAATGCCCAACAGGATTTCCTGTTTCAGGCGATTTTCCCAGTCCCCACCGTAAAGAGAGTGAGTGATGGGCCGGTCGAACTCGGAGTTCAGCTCGTTGTCTGTATCCAACAGATAGAGCTTGATGCGGCCAACATTGGCGCGCCATACGTAAGCATGAACCTGATAATTCATGTAGGGAACATCTACAACCACCGGATTTCCATTCTCGTCAAGCTGACGTTCAATGGGCAGAGAGTTGAAGTTCTGGGCTTCATACCGTGCAATCTGCTGGCCGTCCATGCTCAAACTCTGGGTGAAGTAGCCGTAACGATACAGGAAACCCACCGCACAGAGGTCTACGTTGGAATCAGAAGCCTCTTTCAGATAGTCGCCTGCAAGCATGCCAAGGCCGCCGGAGTAGATTTTAAGCACCTGGTTCAGGCCATACTCCATGCTGAAATAAGCTACCGAAGGACGCTTTTCGTCTGGCTCAACATCCATATATGAACGGAACAGACTATAAACATCCTTTATTTTCTTCATGATAGTGCGGTTCTTCACAATCTCTTCCTTACGCTCGTAACTCAAGCGCTCGAGAAGCAGTACAGGGTTGTGGCCTACCGCTTCATAAAGTTTTTCGTCAAGACTCTTGAACATATTGCGGGCCTCATAGTTCCAAGCCCACCACATGTTATGAGCTAACTCGTCCAAACATGCCAGCTGCTCGGGGAGTCGAGATTTGATAGTCAAGTTTTTCCACTGGGGATCATTGGCATAATCTGTTTTGATTTTCATATCTTTCTTGTTAGTTTATTTTATCGTTATTTATCTGCATGCGCTTCTGAGCACTGTTCAGGGCAAAGTCATAAGCCTGATAGTAATACTTGATGAAGTTGCTCCATAACGCCTTCTTCGATAATTTCTCGGCATTGCTGCGGGCCTCCTTCACTTCCGCTTCCGTAAAATTGGAGTATGCAGCAACAGTTTCCTTTATCTGGTCGGCTACTTCCGAATAGTTGTAATCGGTCCGGTGAATGACTTTCACACCATCCTGAATTTCGCTGTTTCCGCCTTTTTCCGTGTTAGCCCACAGGCCGAAGCCCGCTAAATCGGTTGTTATGCAAGGCACCTTAAAGGCGATAGACTCCAGCGGAGTATAGCCCCAAGGCTCATAGTACGACGGATAAATACAGAGATCGTTGCCCAGGACGATATCATAGTAGCTCAAATTGATAATTCCGTCATTACCCGTGAGGTAACAAGGCAGGAACACCAACTTCACTTTGTCATCCTTGTCGTTGTGCATATCCAGATGTTTCAGCATCCCGAGAACGCTGTCATGGCTCATGTTATTCAGCCAATGGGTTATCTCGGGAACCTCGAGAGGCGTGTCGTATTGCCTGCCACTGTCCAAACGCTCGGTTAAATCCTGGCGCGGTTCGCCTACCCATCCCGGCACCTCGATAAATGCAACGATGCTCTTCTTCAGACTTTTCTCGCGCAAGAGCCTGTTCATAGCCTCTATATAGACATCAACTCCTTTGTTGCGGAACTCGTAACGGCCACTTGTAGAGACTATCAAAGTATCATCTCCCAAGTTACTGCCTGTCAGAGCATTGGCAACGGCCAGCAAGCGCTGGCGGGCTGCCTTGCGCTTACGGGTAAACACGGCTCCGGAAGGTACGATGTCGTTCTCAAAACCATTAGGCAAGACGACATCGACCGGCTTATCCAAGAGTTCTGCACACTCCCGGGCAGTAATGTCACTTACCGTTGTAAAGCAATCAACGAACCTGGCCGTTTGTTTCTCTATCGAATGTTTGCTCTGCACATTCAGTTCTTCGGCCATCTGGTCGCCGTTATACGCAAAGAGATAGTCGTACAGTGGCTTGTTGTTACCTGCGATGCTCCGGCCTATACTTGTAGCATGAGTGGTAAAAATAGTGGCTATTTGAGGTAATGTATGCTTGATATACAACAGTCCCAGGCCCGTCATCCATTCATTGCCATGGTAGATTACCTTCTGCTCTCCTGATATATTGTTTTTATAGAAGCTCTCAACAACCTTGGCGGCAGCATAAGAGAACATGGATGCTTCGTCGTAATCGCCATAAGCATGGAGACTGTCTACCTGGTACAATTCCCACAAACGGGTGTATATCTCATTCTTTCTGTCATAATATTGCTTGAAATCAACAAGGATTGCGATAGGACTTCCAGGCACATTCCAGCGCCCCGTCCTCACTTTCAAGTTCTCGCTAAGAGCCTGCTTCCGCCAATCGCCGAAGAGACTGTCATCTTCCGTAAAATAAGGACAATCCCTATCCGCCCCCCAACAATCAGGACCAATGAAAATAACATGATCCTTCATTACCTTCTGTAATGTATTGGCGCGCGTGGACAGGACGGTGTATATTCCTCCTACCTTGTTACATACTTCCCAACTTGACTCAAAAATATAGTCGGGAAATAACATTTCTTTACCCATAAAAACTACTATAACTTTGCAAAGTTACTATAAAAAACATGAACAACCAATTTTTAACAGCCATAAATTGCTAAAACTCTTTGATTTATTGATTTATATCTGTATCTTTGCCTGCGTCTAATTGAACGAACTATGCTTACAAAGATATTGGCCGAAGGATTGCTTTTGCTCATGAGCTTGCCATGCAACGCTCAAACAGATACACCATTCAAAGGTTACCTGTACAACTCCGAATACGATGTATATATTCATATCAACCTCTACGAAAATGACATCGTAATACCAGGACAGGAACTCTTTGGAGCTGTATCCGGATACTTCGGCGATAACAAAGACAGCAGGAAATGGATATTCACCTCTGCCAAAATCAAGAACAACAAGGAAGCCGACCTTGAAATAATCAATGATTATGGCAGTGAAGACTTAACCGCAAAGCTGATTGTGCAGAACGACAGCACCTGTACCTTGCAACAAGAAGAAGGCAGTACGCTGAAGATAGCGAGGAACCGGAAATGGGTTAAGATGCCGAAAAAGCTGGATTTCGTCAGAAAATAGGCAGGTACTTACCCCCTGCCATTTCATTACACCTCATTTGCTGACAGCATCATGCAGAATAGGCTCGCACTATTCTGCTTGTCGAAGCATACGTTCAAGCCCCTTAAAGGCCACCTTCAAGGGGCTTGATGCTATCCTTCAAGCGCCTTGAAGCATAGCTCCTGTTTTCCCGCCTGCCACAACGAGGGATTTCATTTGAGGAAAGACGAAGGATTAGGGCACGAAAAAAGCCTCCAAGACATTGCTGTCCTGAAGGCTTC
>NZ_FOHY01000018.1:0-71945 GCF_900111525.1 Prevotella sp. kh1p2 | reverse complement strand
TCTCAGTTCCAATGTGGGGGACCTTCCTCTCAGAACCCCTACCGATCGTAG
Source organism: Prevotella sp. kh1p2 (assembly GCF_900111525.1). Classification (NCBI taxonomy): domain Bacteria; kingdom Pseudomonadati; phylum Bacteroidota; class Bacteroidia; order Bacteroidales; family Prevotellaceae; genus Prevotella; species Prevotella sp. kh1p2. Next base: position 71,894 of record NZ_FOHY01000018.1, on the reverse strand, counting down.
CCACGGTGGGCCGTTGCCCCGCCGTCAAGCTAATCGGACGCATCCCCATCCATAACCGTTGCCTTTACTCCGCGTCTGATGCCGTCTGTGGAGTGCATGGGGAATTAGTCTGCCTTTCGGCAGGTTATGCCCCGGTTAAGGGAAGGTTGGATACGCGTTACTCACCCATCCGCCGGTCGCCATCACAGGTTGCAAGCAACCCGCATGATGCCCCTCGACTTGCATGTGTTAAGCCTGTAGCCAGCGTTCATCCTGAGCCAGGATCAAACTCTCCATTGTAAAATATGAATTCTATTCCCATGCCACGAAAGGCACGGAAAAGGTCTGTCTGTTCTCGGATGTCCGTCTATTCTCTTCAAGAAGTCTTTTCAATATATGAATTGAACGGTTCGTTTCTTTTACCCGGACGCTTCACTACCTATTGATATAAATAGAAAAAGCGCCCGCTTCTCGTACTACTTTTCTGTCTATGTAAATCGTTTCAAAGAACTCTTTTGATGGCCTACGGGATTACCCGAAAGCGGATGCAAAGGTAGAACAAAAAACAGTAACAGCCAAACAAAATAAAAGGAAAAATTCAAAAACACGCAAACTTTTCCGCTAAATTTACAAAAATAGGACTCCAGACATTTCTTCTCCTTATTATATAATGGGGATGCAGGAAGAGAGCGGACATGCAGCAACAACGCCCGAAGAGAAAAGACAGCGCCGCCGGGCTGAAAAAACGGCCGGCCGCCGGAGTCAAATAACCTAAAAAATTGGCATTCCTTTTGCTGATACGATTATTAAGCACTATATTTGCAAACGACATGCCGCGCTGCTGAAACAGGTTGGCAAGCCGCCAACCCACCCGCCGGCACGGTCTTGCAGAGTGAAACAAACAAAACAAGAAAGAATATGGAAGTAAACGAATTAGAAAGAATGATCAGGGAGAAAGAAGGCTCTTTGTCCATGGCTTTTCCGGCCTTGATGCGCAAAGTGTATGTATGGATGACGCTGGCCCTGCTTATCACGGCCGTAACGGCCTACGGCGTAGCCGCTTCGCCGGGCCTTGTGAGCACCATCTACAGCAGCAAGGCTGTGGTGATAGGACTCTTTGTGGCCGAGATAGCGCTGGTGATGTGGATTACAGCACGACTTGACAAGTTGTCACTCCAAACAGCCACGTTGCTGTTTATCCTCTACTCAGTCCTCAACGGAGTCGTGTTGTCGTCGGTGTTCCTGGCTTTCCAGCTCGGCACCATAGCCAAGGTGTTCTTCATAACGGCCGGAACATTCGGCGCAACGGCCGCCTACGGCTATTTTACACACCGCGACCTCACCCGCTTGGGCAGCCTGCTGATGATGCTGCTCATAGGCGTCATCATTGCCACAGTAGTCAACGTGTTCCTTATCAAGAGCACGATGTTCGACCTGGTGATAAGCTACATCGGCGTGGCAGTGTTCGTTGGGCTTACTGCCTGGGACACGCAGTCCATCAAGCGCATGCTGGCCATGCAGACCGACATGGGCGAGGGCGCACAGAAGATTGCCCTCTTCGGTGCGCTGAACCTCTATCTCGACTTCATCAACCTGTTCCTCTACATTCTCCGCATCTTTGCCCGCAGCGACAGCTAAGCAGCGGCAAACCCTACGCCAAGGTCTGTCCGGCTAATAATATCACCGTGACAAGGATGGAGTGAAGTTCTCCGACCATTGCGAAGTATGCTATGCCTGTCTGCACAACTGTCCGAAGACGGCTATCCACATGCCAATGGAGGCAGGTACACTACGGTTCAGAAACGAGCATGTAACCGTGGCCGACATCATTCGTGCCAACGGATAACCCCATACTACAATTACAAATACTGACTGGCATGAATATGATAGAACTGATTAGAACAAGGAAGAGCGTTCGCACTTTTGACGGGCGACCGCTGAGTGAAGAAGACGTGAAGAAACTCTCAGACTATGCGGCAACCATCACCAATCCGTATGGCATTTCCGTGAGCTTCGTGTTTCTTGATGCAAAGGAGCATGGGCTTTCAAGTCCCGTAATTAATGGAGAGCATCTGTACGTAGCAGGTAAAGTTCCGATGGTGGCCCATTGTGAAGAGGCTTTCGGCTATTCTTTCGAGCAGTTTGTGCTCTATGCGTGGTCTCTTGGCATTGGTACCACGTGGATTCGCGGTACGATGAAACGCGAGTTGTTCGAGCAGGCAGCTGAAACTGCGGATGGCGAACTGATGCCCACCGTCACCTCGCTGGGCTATCCGGCTACAGAACGAGCCGAGGCGGACATCAAGCTACGTGCAACCGTACACGGCGATGAGCGACTGGAACCGTCTGAACTGTTTTTCGACAAAACCTTCTCCACACCATTGAGTGCATCAGATTATGACGATGCCCTTGATGCTGTAAGATGGGCACCATCTGCTGCCAACCGCCAGCCATGCCGTGTTGTCAAGGATGGTAATGCCTACCATTTCTATCTGAAGCATTCGTCTGCCAATCGTAGCAGTGCTACTTGGGATGTACAGAAGATAGACTTGGGAATTTCCATCTGCCATTTCATGAACGTCACGGGTGGCGAATTCAGTATTGCCGACCCAAAGATAGGCACTGATGAGAGTACAGAGTACATTGCTACAGTAACAATAAAGAATAAGTAATAGTCAAACCGCAACAGTCTTATAAATCGGAATTTATGGAAACTATCAAAGTTTATCATTCTCTTTGGAAAAGCGGATTGCTCATTGCAGTCAGTTTGGGGTTTGCTGCCCTCGGCATATATATCATTTTTTCCGGTAATGACGGTATTGTAGCATGGCTAAGTACTTTATTTTTCGGCATTGGCGGACTCTTCGTGCTATGGCTTGTATTAAAAGAAAGAATAAATCATACACCATATTATGTGATTACTGACAATGGCATCATCATGAACAGTGGTTTAAAGACTTATGAAGTTCACTTTGCTGATGTAGAATATTTCTTTGTCACGGAAGTTGGAACAGCAAGGGGAAAAACAAAGTTGATTGGCATACAATACAAAAGAAACGTGGAGTTACAAAAATTTGAAGATGCTGGCAAGGCTGGGCATACCGTTCGTCACCTCAACATGAGTGTGACTGGTTCACAAGAAGCTCTCCCCGCAGATGGCTTGACGATTAAACCAAAGGACTTGTGCGAAATACTAAATGAAAGAGTAGAATCGTCACGAAATATCTGAGAGCAGAACAATTTCAAAAGAAATAATTTAGCTTAGATGTTTACAAGTAAACCTCTTTCGGTAGGTAAATTCCAATTTATAAATCCGTGACGATATATTAAAGTTCTACGAATTTAGAATAAAGCAAGTTATGTATCCATTGATTTTTGTACATGGATACACGACTTGAAGTCTCGAAAGATAGTTTCGGGAACTTTTGACACTTGTCGAATTCATGTGCGACAAGTGTCAAACAATCGTGCGACACTTGTCGAAAGTTCCCGAAGCATGCCTTCAACACCCTCGGCGCACGTCTTCGGCCACCCGTTTCGGGTCATAAAGGATAACGGTTAACATCCGCCCGAAGTTGCATAAATATCACTCAGGAGGAAAGAAAACGGAAAAATATACCATTAAAAACACAAAAATATACTTTTATATTTGGCAGTTGCATAAATAATACCTACTTTTGCAATCGCTAACGAATAAAAATTCACCCGCATGAAGATAAAGAACCAGAGGATGGAAGCCCTGAAGATGCTCATCTCGAGCAAGGAGATGGGCAGCCAGGACGAAGTGCTGAAAGAGCTGGCCAAGGAAGGTTTCACGCTCACGCAGGCCACACTGAGCCGCGACATGAAGCAACTCAAGGTGGCTAAAGCTGCCAGCATGAACGGCAAGTACGTGTACGTACTGCCCAACGAAACCATGTACAAGCGCGTCTCCAAACCCCAAACGGCCACCGAGATGCTCCGCTCGCCGGGCTTCGTGTCGGTCAACTTCTCCGGCAACATGTGCGTTATCAAGACCCGCCCGGGCTATGCCAGCTCCATAGCCTACGACATCGACAACAGTACCATACCCGAGATACTGGGCACAATAGCCGGTGACGACACCATCTTCATCGTCATCAGGGAGGGTGCCTCCAAGTCCGGGCTGCTCCAGGCGCTCGGTCTGGCCGTCCCGCAGATAAAATAGAAAGTCAGAAAATGGAAGAAATAAGCGTGATGGTGGCCGACCAGTCGCATGAGAAATACGTCGACACCATCCTGCAAACCATGGCCGAGGCCGCCAAAGTGCGCGGTACCGGCATAGCCAAGCGCACCCACGAGTACCTTGCTACCAAGATGCGCGAGGCCAAAGCGGTAATAGCGCTCGAGGGAGAGCGGTTCGCCGGCTTCAGCTACATTGAGACCTGGGGCAACAAACACTATGTAACCACATCGGGACTCATCGTGCATCCCGACTTCAGAGGCCGCGGCATATCCAAGCGCATCAAAGACCTCACCTTCACGCTTGCCCGCACCCGCTGGCCTCATGCCAAGATATTCTCGCTCACCAGCGGCTCGGCAGTCATGAAGATGAACACGCAGCTGGGCTACCATCCGGTCACTTTCAGCGACCTGACGGACGATGAAGCCTTCTGGCGGGGCTGCGAGGGCTGCATCAACGTTGACGTGCTGCACCGCACCAACCGCCGTTACTGCATCTGCACCGCCATGCTCTACGACCCCGAGGAGCATCTGCCGGCCAAGTTACCCAAAGACGTATTGGAGCGGATAAGGAGGATTGAGGGCCCAGCTCAGCCTCTCCCGAGGGAGGGGAGCATAGACTCATGAAGACTGAACGGCTGGCATGGCGCGGGCAATAGGCGAGACAAAGCGGAAAATACATGAAATCAAAGATAAACAAGAATACAGAATGATGGAAACAAAGGCGAAGAATTTAACAGGAACAAACAGTGGGCAGGCAACGCCATGCGGCCAGACAGCCGCAACACCCCTCACCGGTGAGGGGCCGGAAGTGGGCTCACACGCCGGCTCCAAGAAGTCGGTAGTGGTGGCGTATTCGGGCGGTCTGGACACTTCTTATACCGTCATGAAGCTCGCGCAGGATGGGTGGAACGTGTACGCAGCCTGTGCCAACACGGGCGGGTTCAGTCCCCGGCAGCTCAAAGCCAACGAGGAGAACGCCTACAAGTTGGGGGCAGTGAAGTACGTAACGCTCGACGTGACGCAGGAATACTACGAGAAGAGCCTGAAGTACATGATTTTCGGCAACGTGCTGCGCAACAACTGCTACCCCATCTCGGTCTCCAGCGAGCGTATCTTCCAGGCTATCGCCATCGCGCGCTACGCCAACGAGATTGGTGCCGATGCCATCGCACACGGCTCAACGGGCGCAGGCAACGACCAGATACGCTTCGACATGACCTTCCTGGTCATGGCACCGGGCGTTGAAATCATCACCCTGACCCGCGACCACGCACTCTCACGGCAGGAGGAAGTCGACTATCTGAACGCTCATGGCTTCGAGGCCGACTTCAAGAAGCTAAAGTACAGCTACAACGTGGGCATCTGGGGCACCAGTATCTGTGGCGGCGAGCTGCTCAACCCCACGCAGGGACTGCCCGAGGAGGCCTATCTCAAGCATGTTACCCGGCAGGATGAGAGCGAGCTGAGGATAACTTTCGAGAAGGGAGAGATTGCTGCCGTTAACGGCAAAACATTCGACGACAAGGTTGCGGCCATACAGAAGATTGAGCAGATAGGCGCCGCCTACGCCATCGGTCGCGACTGCAACGTGGGCGACACCATTATAGGCATCAAGGGACGCGTGGGCTTCGAGGCCGCTGCTCCTATGCTTATCATCGAAGCCCACAGGCTTTTGGAGAAGAGCACGCTCAGCAAATGGCAGCAATACTGGAAGGACCAGGTGGCCAACTGGTACGGCATGTTCCTGCACGAGAGCCAATATCTGGAGCCCGTCATGCCCGATATGGAGGCCATGATGGCCAGTTCGCAGCGCCACGTGAACGGCACCGCCATCCTGAAACTGCGCCCCTACGGCTTCCAAACCGTGGGAGTAGACTCGCCCGACGACCTCACCAAGTCCAAGTTAGGTGAGTACGGAGAGATGCAACACGGCTGGACGGCAGAGGAGGCCAAGGGCTTCATCAAGGTTACTTCTACCCCGCTGCGCGTGTACTACGGCATTCATAAGGGGGAGGAGAGGTAGAACCTCCCCCTTGCCCCCTCCGAAGGAGGGGGTGATTGCTGCTGGGGAAGATTAAAAGAGGGATGCAACTTTTAAGGTCTGGAGGGCGTCTAACGGGTAAAAGGACTTAAAAGAAGACTGAAATGAGCAATTACAAGAAACTGAAAAGGTCATCAACAGATGTGTGGATAGGTGGAGTTTGCGGCGGCATAGCAGAGTACTTTGACGTCGACCCCACGCTGGTACGGATTACCTACGTGGTGCTCTCCATCGGCAGTGCTGCCTTCCCGGGCATCCTGGTCTACCTGCTGTTGTGGCTGATAATGCCTAAATACTGACATGATAAGGATTGGAATCCTGGGCGGAGCCGGCTACACGGCGGGCGAACTCATCCGTCTGCTGCTCAACCACGGGCAGGCAGAAATCGTATTCGTAAACTCCGAGAGCAATGCCGGCAACCTGCTGACCGACGTACACGAAGGTTTATACGGCGAGACCGACCTGCACTTTACCGCCGAAATGCCCTTCCATGAGGTCGATGTGGTGTTTTTCTGCTTCGGCCACGGCAAGAGCAGGGAGTTCATGCAGAGCCACGAGCTGCCCGATAACGTAAAGATAATAGACCTGGCACAGGACTTCCGCCTTGCTGCCGATGGCAACGACTTCGTCTACGGGCTGCCAGAAATCAACCGGGAGCTGATAGCCAAGGCCCGCCATGTGGCCAATCCGGGCTGCTTTGCCACGTGCATAGAACTGGGACTGCTGCCTGCCGCGGCCATGGGAATCATCGACCGCGACGTGTCGGTGAATGCCATTACGGGCTCTACCGGTGCCGGACAGAAGCCCGGAGCAACCACTCACTTCTCCTGGCGCAACAACAACATGAGCATTTACAAGGCTTTCAGTCACCAGCATGTGCCCGAAATCAGGCAGAGCCTCTGCCAGGTGCAAGGCCATCTGGAGGCTTCCATCGACTTCATTCCTTATCGGGGCGACTTCGCCCGCGGCATTTTTGCCACCGAGGTGGTGCGCACCGATGCCAATATCGACGACATCACGGAGGCTTACAGGCGGTTTTACAGCTCGGCGGCCTTCACTCACTACGTTGACAAACCGCTCGATTTGAAGCAGGTAGTCAACACGAACAAGGCGCTGGTGCACTGCGACAAGTTCGCCGACAAGTTGCTCGTAACCTCCTGCATCGACAATCTGCTCAAAGGAGCGGTAGGTCAGGCGGTGCAGAACATGAACATCATGTTCTGCATTGACGAGCGGGAAGGGCTCAGACTCAAGGCGAGTGCGTTCTAAAACCTCCCCCGGCCCCTCCGAAGGAGGGGGGTGCCTGGCGGCTCTTTGTCTGCTTTTTCGGCTTCGCCTTTTTGCTTTCTCCTTATTATATATAAGGACTCTGCCTTCTCCTTGTCACAAAGCAAACCGGTATCCTCCCCTTAGAAAGGGGAGGCAGAGGAGGGGATGACAAGTAGAAGCGGATGAACAGGGAAAAGACAAAAGCAGACCAGCCGGCTCTCCTCACAAAAAGCGGAGTGACGGAAGCAGCCATTCAGCAAAGTAAAAACAAGCATTAAACAACAAACAAGCAAGCAGTGCCCGCAAGAAACGCGCCCCCGCGAGGCACTCCCCTCCTTCGGAGGGGTCGGGGGAGGTATCAACATGGAATTATTTAACGTATATCCGCTCTTCGATGTCAACATCGTCAAAGGCCGGGGATGCAAGGTGTGGGACGACAAGGGGCAAGAGTATCTCGACCTCTATGGCGGCCACGCCGTCATCAGCATCGGCCACTGCCACCCGCACTACGTTGAGATGCTGACCGCGCAGCTCGGCAAGCTGCCCTTTTACAGCAACTCCGTAATCAACAATCTGCAACGTGAACTGGCCCAAAGGCTGGGCTCCATCAGCGGCTACGACGACTACCAGCTGTTTCTCATCAACTCCGGAGCCGAGGCCAACGAGAACTGTCTGAAGCTCGCCTCGTTCTACAACGGCCGCAAGCGCATACTGGCAGTGGCCAAATCGTTCCACGGCCGCACGTCGTTAGCTGTCGAGGCAACCGACAATCCCAAGATTATTGCCCCCGTGAACGATAACAACCACGTCACGTTCCTGCCCATGAACGACCTTGAGGCATGGGAGCAGGAGCTCGCCAAAGGCGATGTGTGCGCCTGCATACTGGAGTGCATCCAGGGCGTTGGCGGCATCAACATGGCCACACCCGAGTTTGCACAGGGCCTGCAGGCCGCCTGCAAGCAGTACGGAGCCGTGCTCATCTGCGACGAGATACAGTGTGGATACGGCCGCAGCGGCAGGTTCTTCGCCCACCAGTGGCTCGGTATTCGCCCCGACCTCATATCAGTAGCCAAGGGCATAGGCAACGGCTTCCCGATGGCAGGCGTGCTCATATCGCCCCGGTTCAGGCCCGTTTACGGCCAGCTGGGCACCACCTTCGGCGGCAACCACCTGGCCTGTGCGGCTGCCTTGGCCGTTCTCGACGTGTTCGAAGAGGAACATTTGGTGGAAAACGCACGCGAAACGGGCGAATACCTCATAGCCCGGCTCCGCGAGCTGCAGCTCACCCAGCCCCACATACTTGAGGTTCGCGGCCGCGGACTCATGATAGGCATCGTGCTCGACGTGCCGCAGAAGGACGTTCGTGCCAAGCTCATCTACAACGAACACTGCTTTACGGGCAGCGCATCGACCAACATGCTGCGCGTTCTGCCGCCGCTCTGCCTGACCAAGACAGAAGCCGACGACTTCATCAACCGACTCAACAACGTACTCTCCGACTTATGAAAATAGCCATTATAGGGGCCGGCGCCATGGGCGGAGCCCTCGCCCAAGGCCTCATCAGGGGCACTGTATTCGCGCCGCAAGACGTCATCGTGGCCAATCCTCATGCCGACAAGCTCCGGCGCCTGGCCGACATGGGCGCCTCCACGATAACCGACAACCGGCAGGCCGTGGCCGATGCCGACTTCATTGCCATCGTCGTAAAGCCCTGGCTGGTGCAGCCGGTCATCGAGGAGATAAAATCCGGGCTCGACTACAGCCGCCAGTCGATACTCAACCTGGCAGCTTCGGTCCCCTCCGAGCAGCTCTTCAAGTGGCTCGATAAGGGCACGGGAAAGCCCTGCCTGCATCAAGTCATCCCCAACACGGCCATAGCAGTAAAATCGTCCATGACCTTCATCGCCCCCTGCCATGCCACCCCGCAGCAGACAGAGGCCGTGGCAGCCATCTTCAACGACCTGGGCCGGGCCATGATTGTTGACGAGCGGCTGCTGCCGGCGGGCACCATGATGGCCGGATGCGGCATAGCCTACGCCATGCGTTACATCAGGGCAGCGGCCGAAGGGGGCGTGGAGCTGGGCTTCAAGGCCGACGTTGCCAAGGATATTGTGCTGCAAACGGTCAAGGGAGCGGTTGACTTACTGCTGCAAACGGGCAGCCATCCCGAGGCCGAAATCGACAAGGTAACCACTCCCGGAGGCCTTACCATCAAGGGACTCAACGAGATGGAGCACGCCGGATTTACCAGCGCCGTGATACGGGGGCTCAAGGCAGGGCTGCAATAACAGATTAACACGAAAACAGCTCAAAAGGTTGCACACTCTAAAAAACAGTGTGCAACTTTTTGCGTTTTATCACCCAAGGGCGAAAGAAAACGAAAGCCGGCGGGCTGAATATGAAAGTTTTTTCGTACTTTTGACTCGAATTAATCAAATGAACATATAATGGCAGAAGAAACATTAAAGCAAATAGGACAGCGACTGAAGGGCTTGCGCGAGGTACTCGACATCCCCGAAGCCGAAGTGGCGGAGCTTTGCGAGGTTACATTGGAACACTACAGGAAGATAGAAGACGGCGATGCCGACCCCGGCGTGTACCGTCTCTCGAAGATAGCCAAGCGCTACGGCATAGACCTCAACGTGCTGCTCTTTGGCGAGGAGCCGCGCATGAGCGCCTACTTCGTGACCCGCAAGGGGCAGGGACTGAGCGTGAACCGCCGCAAGGACTACAAGTACCAGAGCCTGGCCAGCGGCTTCAGGCGCCGCAAAGTTGACCCCTACCTCGTTACGGTAGACCCGCTGCCAGGCGACGAGAACCACAGCAAGAACGCGCACGAGGGCCAGGAGTTCGACGTTATCCTGCAAGGCGTGCTCGAAATCACCATCGGCGAGAAGGTCATCACCCTCAACCCCGGCGACAGCATCTACTTCGACTCCTCCGAGCAGCACTGCATGCGCGCCATCGGCAACGAGCAGTGCCGGTTCCTCTGCGTAGTTATATAGGCCTCAAAGCCATGCTCCAACCGCCCGTCAGGCATTTTACCAACCCGTTACCAATATCTGGTAAAGGCATTACCACTATCTGGTAAAGGCATTACCAGCATCATGTAGAGGCATTACCAGCATCATGTAGAGGCATTACCACTATGCGGTAAAGAAATTACCAACGGCCTGCAGAGGCCGCGGAGGCAATCTGCGGGGGCGCAGGAAACACAATATGAACTTTAAAAAGCAATACAACATGATAGAAAGATTTCTCAAGCAGACTCACTTCTCTTCGGAGGAAGACTTCAAGGAGCACCTGCATTTCATCATACCCGAGAACTTCAACTTCGCTTACGACGTAATGGACGCCTGGGCGGAGGAGAAACCCGACAAGCTCGCCTTGCTCTGGACGAGCGAACGGGGCGAAGAGGTGCGCGCCACGTTCGCCGACCTCAAGGAGCAGACCGACCGCACCGCAGCCTACTTCCAGAGCCTGGGCATAGGGCACGACGACAAGGTGATGCTCATCCTCAAGCGCCACTACCAGTGGTGGTTGTCCATGCTGGCCCTGTGCAAGATAGGCGCCGTGGCCATTCCCGCTACCCACATGCTCACCGCCAAGGACATTGCGTACCGCAACCAGCGGGCAAGCATCAAGGCCATCGTGTGCTGCAACGACAGCTACGTGACCTCGCAGATACAGGAAGCGATGGCCGAGAGCCCCACCGTTCGCACCCTCATTGCCGTTAACTCCTTGGTAGAGGGCGACAAGCCCGTGCCCCAGGGCTTCCACGACTGGCACAAGGAGTGGCCCCAGGCACCCCGGTTCCACCGCCCCGAGCACGTGAACACGAACGAAGATACCATGCTCATGTACTTTACAAGCGGCACAAGCGGCGAGCCGAAGATGGTGGCTCACGACCATCTCTACGCCCTGGGACACCTCACCACGGGTGTTTTCTGGCACAATCTGGACGAGAACAGCATCCATCTTACCGTGGCCGACACGGGCTGGGGCAAGGCTGTGTGGGGCAAACTCTACGGCCAGTGGTTCGCCGGAGCTACCGTCTTCGTGTACGACCACGAGAAGTTTACGGCCGAAAAGATTATGCGCGCCATGGAGAAATACCGCATCACGTCCTTCTGCGCGCCGCCAACCATCTACCGCTTCATGATACAGGAGGACTTCTCCAGATACGACCTCTCGGCCCTACGTTACTGCACCACGGCCGGAGAGGCGCTGGAACCGGCCGTGTACAAGAAGTTCTACGACCTTACCGGCATCAAGATGATGGAAGGCTTCGGCCAAACGGAAACCACGATGACGCTGGGTTCCTTCCCCTGGACGGAGCCCAAGCCGGGCAGCATGGGCAAACCCAACCCGCAGTACGACATCTGTCTGCTCAAGCCCGACGGCACTCCGTGCGAAGACGGAGAAAAAGGAGAGATTTGCGTGCACGTGGGCGACAGGAAGCCTCTTGGCCTCTTCAAGGGCTACTACCGCGACGAGGAGCTCACGCAGAAGGCCTGGAACCACGGCATCTACCACACCGGCGACCTCGCCTGGCGCGATGAAGACGGCTACTACTGGTTCGTGGGCCGCGCCGACGACGTTATCAAGAGCTCCGGTTACCGCATCGGCCCCTTCGAGGTGGAAAGTGCGCTCATGACGCATCCCGCCGTCGTGGAGTGCGCCGTTACCGGCGTGCCCGATGAGGTGCGCGGTATGGTGGTGAAGGCCACCGTCGTCCTGGCCGCCGAATGGAAGGACAAGCAGGGCGATGCGCTCATCAAGGAGCTGCAGAACCACGTGAAGCACGAGACCGCTCCTTACAAGTATCCGCGCGTCATCGAGTTCGTGGACGAGCTGCCCAAGACCATCAGCGGCAAGATTCGCCGCGTGGAGATACGCGAAAAGGACAGTGAAGCCAAGGCTTAGGCAACAGCAGTAAAGCGTAAGGAGATACTCAGGACATGAAACGCATAGTAGTAAAGGTGGGCAGCAACGTGCTCACGCGCGATGACGGCAAGCTCGACATCACCCGACTCTCGGCTATCGTCGACCAGACGGTATGGCTCCGCCGCCACGAGTACGAGGTCATACTGGTTACATCGGGCGCAGTTGCGGCCGGAAGAGACGAATTACGCGTTGCCCGAGGGCTGGACAATGCGGAGCAGCGGCAGCTGTTTTCCTCGCTCGGGCAGGTAAAGCTCATCGGTCTTTACTACAACCTGTTCCGCGAGTACGCCGTTCACGTGGGCCAGGTTCTCACGATGAAGGAGAACTTCAGTGCCCGGGAGCAATACCGCAACCAGCAGAACTGCATGGAGGTGATGCTCCGCAACGGCGTGCTGCCTATCGTGAACGAGAACGACACGGTGTGCATTACCGAGCTGATGTTTACCGATAACGACGAACTCTCTGGCCTCGTGGCCCACATGATGGGTGCCGAGGCGCTGGTGCTGCTCACCAATGTAGACGGCATCTACGACGGCATGCCCGGCAATCCGCAGGCACATCTCATCCCGACGGTAGCCTATGGCCACGACGTAAGCCGGTACGTGAGCGACGAGAAGAGCAGCCTGGGCCGCGGAGGTATGGCTTCCAAATGCCATACGGCAGCCAAGGCAGCCGCCGAAGGCATCAGAGTAATCATTGCCAACGGCCATGCACCGGAGATACTCATACGCCTGGCCGAGCATCCGGAGGCCACTCCGCACACCGAATTCATTCCTGCACCGAGAACGTAAAACAACACCACATGTCTTACCTGCAAACTTTCAGCAACGCCAAGGCAGCCACCAGACAGCTTGCCGCACTGACCGACGACCGCCGCAACGCCATTCTCGGCGCCGTGGCCGATGCCATCACGGCCCGCCGAGAGCAGCTGCTGGAGGCCAACCGGCGCGACCTGAGCCGCATGGAGGCCGACAATCCGCTCTACGACCGGCTCAAGCTAACGGCCCGGAGACTGTCGGACATCGCGGCCGACATGCGCCACGTGGCCACATTACCTTCCCCCCTGGGCCGAATACTCAAGCAATCCACGCTCGAGAACGGGCTCCGGCTGCAGCGCGTCAGCGTGCCCTTCGGCGTTGTAGGCATCATCTACGAGGCCCGACCCAATGTTACTTTCGACGTGTTCGCCCTCTGCATCAAGAGCGGAAACGCCTGCATACTCAAAGGCGGGCATGATGCTGACGAGTCGAACCGTGCCGAAGTGGAGCTGATACACGACGTACTGCGCCGCAACAGCATTGACCCGGCCGCGGTAACGCTACTTCCTTCGACGCACGAAGCCACAGCCGCCATGCTTGGAGCTACGGGGTACATAGACCTCTGCATACCGCGGGGCGGACAAAAGCTCATCCGCTTTGTCCGCGATAACGCCCGGGTGCCGGTCATCGAGACGGGAGCAGGCGTGGTGAACACCTACTTCGACGAATACGGAGATACGGAGATGGGCAGCCGCATCATCAACAATGCCAAGACACGGAGGCCCAGCGTGTGCAATGCTCTTGACTGTCTCATCATCCACCGGCAACAGTTGGCCCACTTGCCTGCACTCTGCCGGCCGCTCATGAGCCACTCGGTGCGCCTCTATGCCGACCCTCCGGCCTTCGAAGTGCTGGCGAACGAATATCCTGCCAACCTGCTGCAGCATGCCGATGCGGCAACTTACGGCACCGAATTCATGGACTACAAGCTCGCCATCAAGACGGTGGCATCGCTCGACGAGGCACTGGCACACATCGCGCAGTACGGCTCCGGGCACAGCGAAAGCATCATTACCGAGGACGAAAGCCATGCACTACGCTTCCAGCGTGAGGTCGATGCCGCCTGCGTTTACGTCAACGCGCCCACCAGCTTCACAGATGGAGCGCAGTTCGGGATGGGTGCCGAAATCGGCATCAGCACCCAGAAGCTGGGCCCCCGCGGCCCTATGGCGCTCGAAGAGCTCACCACCTACAAGTGGCTCATTACAGGGCAAGGCCAGATAAGGTAGCACCCACCGGCCCCCACGGGGGCAAATGGAACCGAAACATCAAACAAACAATGATATGAGAACATTCTTTAATGTAGCAGACATCGGTGACCTGAACCAGGCACTGCACGAAGCCGAGGAGGTGAAACGCAACCGTTTTGCCTACCGCAGCTTGGGAGAAAACAAGACGCTGTTGATGATTTTCTTCAACAACAGCCTGCGCACGCGGCTCAGCACGCAGAAGGCAGCCATGAACCTGGGCATGAACGTTATCGTGCTGGATGTGAATGCGGGCGCCTGGAAGCTGGAGACGGAGCGCGGCGTCATCATGGACGGCGACAAGAGCGAGCACCTGCTGGAGGCCATTCCGGTAATGGGATGCTACTGCGACATCATCGCCGTGCGCTCGTTTGCAGGCCTCGAGGACCGCGACTTCGACTATGCGGAGACCATCGTGAACCAGTTCGTGAAGTACAGCGGCAAGCCCGTGGTGGCTATGGAGACAGCTACGGTGCACCCGTTGCAGGCCTTTGCCGACCTCATCACCATCAGCGAGCACCGCGACCCGGCTGCATCGGCACGCCCAAAGGTGGTGCTCACCTGGGCTCCCCACTGCCGGGCGCTGCCCCAGGCGGTGCCAAACAGCTTTGCGCAGTGGATGAATGCAGCCGACGTTGACTTCGTTATCACGCACCCCGAGGGCTATGAACTCGACCCGAAGTTCGTGGGCAACGCCCGCGTGGAGTACGACCAGCGCAAAGCTCTGGAAGGTGCAGACTTCGTGTACGCCAAGAACTGGAGCTGTCCGGGTGTGAAGAACAAGGCCGACTACGGGCAGATATTGAGCCAGGACCGCTCGTGGACCATCGACAGCGAGCACATGAGCTGGACCCATAACGCCTATTTCATGCACTGTCTGCCCGTTCGCCGCGGCCTCATCGTTACCGATGATGTCATTGAGAGCAGCCGTTCGCTCGTCATCCCCGAGGCTGCCAACCGTGAGATAAGTGCACAGGTGGTGCTCAAGAGGGTGCTAACCTCCCCCTACCCCTCCGAAGGAGGGGAGCTTTAATGCCTGCTGTGGGCTTTTGGTGGGTTCTTTGTTTCGATTGAGAACCCACCAACCTACAAGTCCACTCATCATCACCCAACACCCATCACCTATCACCCAAAACTTCCACTCATCATCACCCTACACCCATCACCTATCACCCAATTCCCTAACACCTACCACCCTATGAAACAACTGATTATTGCTATACTGATGATAACATCCGTGGGAACAGCCCACGCACAAGAGATAACCGGCTCATGGAAAGGAAATCTCGACGCCGGACCACAGCAACTGGAGATGATTTTCAACTTCTCGAAGAGCCAGGACGGCAACAACCAGTGCACCATCGACGTGCCCGCACAGGGCGCACAGGGCATTCCGGCGCAGCTGCTCCACCTCTCGGCCGACTCCGTGAGCCTGCAGGTACCGGCCATCGGCATGTCTTACGCCGGCAAACTGACCAATCAGACCATCCGCGGCACGTTCCGTCAAGGTCCCGTCACGCTGCCCTTTGAGCTGAAACCGGGCAAGGCTGCAGCACCTGTCCGCCCGCAGGAGCCGAAAGCACCCTACCCTTACGCCACCGAGGAAGTAACCTTCAGCAACCCCGCAGCCAACGCCACGCTGGCCGGAACGCTCACTTTGCCCGTTGGATACAAGGCCGGCAAGCGCGTGCCCGTGGTGCTGATGGTTACCGGCAGCGGCCCGCAGACACGCACCGAGGGAGTGTTCGGCCACAAGCCTTTTCTCGTTCTGGCCGACTATCTGGCCCGCAACGGCATCGCATCGCTCCGTTACGACGACCGCGGCGTAGGCCAATCTACCGGTACCTTTACAGGAACAACCTCGCAAGGTTTTGCCGACGATGCCAAGGCAGGCCTCAACTACCTCCGCCAACGCAGGCAGTTTGGCCCCGTGGGAGTGCTCGGTCACAGCGAGGGAGGCCTCATCGCGTTCATGTTAGGTGCCGAGCGTGCGGCCGACTTCATCGTAAGTATGGCCGGACCGGGCATCAAAGGCGACACGTTGCTGGCCGAGCAGGTCAATGCCAACCTGCAACTGTACGGCCGGCCTGCCACACAGAGCGTGCAGAACCTGCGCAGCGAACTGGCTTCTAAACCGCAGGACGCATGGATGAACTACTTCATCGACTGCGACCCGGCAGTCTACATCAGCCGGGTAAGCATACCGCTCATGGCCGTAAACGGCAGCAAAGACCACCAGGTACTGCCCGGCAGCAACCTGAAAGCTATCCGCGAGCTGCAGCAGAGCGGCAACAAGCTGAACCTCATCAAGGAGTACGAGGGCCTGAACCACCTCTTCCAGCACTGCACAACGGGCGGAGCCGACGAGTATTACAAGATAGAGGAGACGATGGCAACGGAGGTAATGGCCGACATAGCGGCGTGGGTGAATGAGATAAAAGATAAAAGATAAGAGATAATAGATAAGAGATAAGAGATATTTTTGTTATGATTTCATTTGAGAGTGACTACAACAACGGGGCGCACCCCAAGGTATTGGAACATCTGATGGAGACCAACGGCAAGCAGAGCCTTACCTACGGGGCCGACGAGTGGAGCGATGCTGCCAAGGAGAAGATACGCCGGGCCTGCGCTGCTCCTGACGCCCACATCTACTTCTTGAGCGGAGGAACGCAAACGAACATGACCGTGATAGACGGCATGCTGGCCCACCACGAGGCCGTTATCAGTGCCGAGACGGGCCACATCAACGTGCACGAGGCCGGCGCCGTTGAGTTTACGGGCCACAAGGTAATAGCCCTGCCCGCCCACGAGGGCAAGATGAAGGCCTCGGAACTGGCCGACTACATGGACTGGTTTGTACATGACGAGAGCACGGAGCACCTGGCCCAGCCTGCAATGGTTTACATCACGTTCCCCACCGAGTACGGAACCATCTACTCGGCCAGCGAGATTAACGACATCTACAGCGTCTGCCGGCAGTACAGCCTCAAGCTCTTCATCGACGGTGCACGCATGGGTTACGGCCTTGCTGCAGAAGGAACCAACGTCGATTTGCCCTTCATTGCCGCCCACTGCAACGCCTTCTACATCGGCGGAACCAAGGTGGGAGCGCTCTGCGGCGAAGCTGTCGTATTCCCGACGGCGGCCGACGAGCCCCGCCACTTCTTCACTATTGTGAAGCAACACGGTGCCCTCATGGCCAAAGGTCGGCTCATCGGGCTGCAGTTCGACGCCCTTTTCACCGACGGCATCTATCTCGAAATCTCGCGCCATGCCATCCGCATGGCCGCCCGAATGAAGCAGCTGTTCGCCGACCGCGGCTATCGGTTCAGCATCAACTCGCCCACCAACCAGCAGTTCGTCATCCTGCCAAACGACAAGGTGAGGCAACTGGAGCAGCGGGTGCAGTTCACTCACTGGGCGCCCTGCGGCAAGGACGCCTTCGAGTGCCGCTTCGTAACGAGCTGGGCCACTACCAGCGACGACATCGAAACGCTGGCACAGATGCTCGACGAGCTCCGATAAGGCGCCGCGAAGGCATCAACCGGCCTTCGTGCACCACTCATTTAAAAATGCTGAAGCTATGCTTCGGGAACTTTCGACACTTGTCGCACGATTATTCGACACTTGTCGCACGATCGTTTGACAAGTGTCGAAAGTTCAGCGAAGATACCTTCAAGACAGAAACAAATAGCCTAAGAACGTGATGTTAATGACATGGAAGACCGTTGGAAGCGCCCAGGCCCAGCGGCGATGGCCCTTGCCGTAGAGCCGGACGGAGCAATAAGCGCCCACCAAGATAAGAAGTGAATAGCCATTAATGCCCGCAAAAGCAAGCCAGGCATACCACTCTACGCTCGGATTGTCGAAGAAGAAGATGCTCATAAACAGCAACAGGGGGGCTATGGCGAAAGGCACGAGGCTGAAAACCATCAGCAACAAGGGCACTCCTTTTTTGCGGCTGACATGCAAACACAGCAGGAAAAGGAACGCGTAGAAAAGTATCAGGGTAATCATAAGGGGATGCGGGGGCTAAGAAAAGGGTGACGTTGCGGGCTGATAAAAAGGCCGCCAAGTTCTAACTGCTTAGCGGCCTATGTGTTATTGCATACGAACTATTTGAGTACTCCGAGCTCCTTGCCCACCTTAACGAAGGCAGCGATGCAGCGGTCGAGCTGTTCGCGCGTGTGGGCAGCGCTTATCTGCACGCGGATACGTGCCTGTCCCTTGGGCACTACGGGGTAGTAGAAGCCCGTAACGTATATTCCTTCTTCCAAAAGACGGTTGGCATACTCCTGCGACAGGGGCGCATCGTACAGCATGACGGCACAGATGGCGCTCTGCGTGGGCTTGATGTCGAAGCCTGCATTGAGCATGCTGTTGCGGAAGTAGTTAACGTTTTCCACCAGTTTGTCATGCAGTGAGTTGTCTTCCTTGAGCATCTTGAACACTTCGAGGCTGGCTCCGATGATGGAGGGTGCCAGCGAGTTGGAGAACAGATAAGGCCGCGAGCTCTGGCGGAGCATGTCTATGATTTCCTTGCGGCCGGTGGTGAAGCCGCCGAGAGCACCGCCGAACGACTTGCCGAGGGTGCCTGTGTAGATGTCGACGCGGTCGTACGTGTTGCACAGTTCGCTCACTCCGTGGCCCGTAGCGCCCACAACGCCGGCCGAGTGGCTCTCGTCAACCATCACGAGGGCATCGTACTGTTCGGCCAGATCGCAAATCTTGTCCATCGGGGCCACGTTTCCGTCCATGGAGAACACGCCGTCGGTGCAGATGATACGGAAGCGTTGGTCGCGTGCCTCGATAAGGCACTGCTCCAGTTCGGCCATGTCGGCGTTGGCGTAACGGTAGCGTTTAGCCTTGCAGAGGCGCACACCATCGATAATGCTGGCATGGTTCAGCGCATCTGATATGATGGCATCCTCCTCCGTGAGGAAGGCTCCGAAGAGGCCGCCGTTGGCATCGAAGCAGGCTGCATAGAGGATGGTGTCCTCGGTGTGGAAGTATTCGGAGATGGCGGCTTCCAGCTCCTTGTGGATGTCCTGTGTGCCGCAGATGAAGCGAACCGACGACATGCCGAAGCCGCGGCGGTCCATCATCTGCTTTGCTCCCTCAATGAGGCGGGGATGATTGGAGAGTCCTAAATAGTTGTTGGCACAGAAGTTGAGCACTTCTTTGCCTTTTACCTGGATAGATGCGCCCTGTGGGCTCTCGATGATGCGCTCTTCCTTGTACAGTCCGGCCTCTTTCAGCTCGGCCAACTTGTTCCCTAAATGTTGTTTAATCTTTCCGTACATGTTATTAGACATTTAATGTTTCGTAACCGCAAAGTAACTCAATTTTCGCGATATGGGGCCGCTTCTTGTGTTATTTTTTATAAAACCGGGGGCAAAAAGCAAACTTTCCGGCCATCAGTTGACTGTTTATGAGAATTATTTGCTTATTTTGCACTTCAAATAAAGACTTTAAGTATAAGCATGAAAAATGTCTTGGTAATCGGTTCTACGGGACAGATAGGTTCCGAACTGACAAGAGAATTGAGGAAAACTTACGGTAACGAACACGTTGTGGCAGGCTACATCAAAGGTGCCGAGCCACAAGGAGAACTGCGTGATGCCGGCCCGGCCGAACTGGCCGACGTGACCGACGGCGAGCTGATAGCCTCGGTAGTGAAGCGGTACCACATCGACACCATCTACAACCTGGCTGCCCTGCTCTCCGTTGTGGCAGAGTCAAAGCCCCGGCTGGCCTGGAGGATAGGCATAGACGGGCTGTGGAACATCCTCGAAGTGGCCCGCGAAAACGGCTGCGCCGTATTTACGCCGAGCTCCATCGGCTCCTTCGGCCCCACCACCCCGCACGAGCTGACGCCGCAGGACACCATTCAGCGGCCCCGCACCATGTACGGCGTGACGAAGGTAACCACCGAACTGCTGAGCGACTACTACAACCTGAAGTACGGAGTGGACACTCGCTCGGTGCGGTTCCCGGGAGTTATCTCCTACGTTACGCCTCCCGGAGGCGGCACCACCGACTATGCAGTAGACATCTACTACTACGCCGTGCGCGGCGAGAGGTTCGTCTGCCCCATCAAGGAGGGCACACGCATGGACATGATTTACATGCCCGACGCCCTCAAGGCCGCCATCCAGCTCATGGAGGCCGACCCTTCAAGGCTCGTGCACCGCAACGGTTTCAACATTGCTTCCATGAGCTTTGGCCCCGAAACGGTGTATCAGGCCATCCGGAAGTACAAACCCGAGTTCGAGATGGTGTACGATGTGGACCCGCTCAAGCAGTGTATTGCCGAGAGTTGGCCCGACTGCATGGACGACAGCTGCGCCCGCCGCGAGTGGGACTGGGCCCCTGTCTACGACCTGGACGCCATGACCCGCGACATGTTAGACAAACTTTCGGTTAAGCTGAAGGGATGATTTTCCGGGAAGTTAAGGAAGGTAAGAAGATAAAGAAGGCAAAGGCCAATGGCCTGAAAACGACAAAAGGCAATGACACCTGTTGCTCTCAAAGGGGAGCGGCAGGTGTCATTATTTGCTGAAACGCTTGGTAACGGTGCCTTTGTAGGTGGCTATGGAAAGGTAAATCTGCGTTCCGGCCGGCCACACCTGCAAGGGAATGCTCACGTAAACGTTGCTGGTATAGTATTCGGGTACGCCGTTCTGGCTGTGCGTAAGGCGGCAGTGCACCTCTTGGGTGCCGTCGGCGTGGGTGTAAACGGCATCGGTCACCACGCCCACCTGCTGCTTGTTGTCGGCTTCCTCCTGCTTTCCGGTCTTCAGTCCGAGGCCTATGTTCAGGTATTTACGGTTCTTACCAACCCATGCACTTACGAATTCGAGCGGGTCGGTGTGAATGGCGCCGGCCTCGGAAGCCATTACCGGCTGCAACACAGGCACGCGGACAATGCTCACGGGCTCGGCTTCAGTCCCCACCTTATTATAATATAGCAGGGCCCGATACACCGAATCGGTCTTCGTAGCCCACTGGGCAGCGATGGCAGCAGAGAACTGCAGCTGTTCGTCGGCATCCGTCACGGCCCGCGCAATGGAGCCGGGAGAGGCAGAAAAAGCCTCTACGAAGTCGGACGTAAGGTAGGAGTACCTGCCGTCGCCGGCTTCGTAGTTGTCGTTGCTGCACGCTGCCAGCAGCACTGCTGCCAGCATCGCGAGGCAGAGGTCATGCCATCGGCGCGGTTGCTCCATCAGGATTTCTTGAACGTAAAGCGGTTCATGATGGACTTGATGCGGCTGTTATCGCCATCGCGTGCGGCAAAATAGTTCTTTGCCGGGTTGGCATACATGTTCAGGATGCACTCCCGGAGGAACTTCTCGTCCTTGTTCTCGATGTTTATTTTGGCCAACTGGCCGGCCAGATACTGCTCAAAGAGCGCCCGCTCCTTGGTCGAATACATGTCGGAATGGTCCTTGTTGCCCTGCAGCATGTCCAGAGCGATGTAGTTGTTGGCAAAGAGGCGGTAGTTGCGGTGTATCTGCATGTCGATATAAGCGGCGATGCTGTCGAACAGCTGGTTCTTGGGAGCATCGGCATTCTGCTTGCGCAGCCACTCGTCTATGCACGGTGCGCAGTGGTAGTGGATGTGACCCTTGAAGCCCTTGATGCCCGTCACCATGCTTTCCATATCGTCTCCGGAGGTCTTCTTCCAGAAAGGAACGTCGCGTTTGAGCTGGAACTCGCGCGCCTTGAGATAGTCGCACGGGTCGTACTCGTAAGAGATGGTCAGCGGAACGATGTGCAGCGCGATGAGCCGGTCTATGAGGCTGCCCTCGCCACCCATAACCATCATCTTCAGGATGGCAGGCTGCGTAAGGTCGTTAGAATCCTTGGCACGGCCTTCACGCTGGGCTATCCACACGTTCTCTTTCTTCTCCGCGATGGCAAAGTGCATGTAGTCCGACATGCGTTTGCTGGCCCTGTACATCTCGGCGGCATGGAGTGCGCGCTCTACGGTGAACGACTTGTTGATGCGCACCAGGTCTTTCACCCACGGCACGGTGAGCAGATTGTCGCCAATGGCTATCTCGCAGGTGGTGTCGAAGCCCACGTCAAGCAGCAGCTTGTCCAGGAACGCCGAGTCGAGAACGATGTCGCGGTGGTTGCTCACGAAGGTGTAGCGCCGCTTGATGTTCACGCTCGACGCATCCATGCTGCAGCCCAGGCTGGCCTGAGTGATGAGTTTCTGCAGGAAGGGGTAGCAGAATACCTTCTGGAAATCGAGGTTCGTCTTGCAGCGTCGCACCCTTTTTTCCACTTCCTCGAACGGAACTTCGGGGTAGAAGTTGGTTACCACCTTGCGAAACTGGTCGTCGGCAAAGAGCCGGTCATATACTTCAGGCAGCTCCTCGGGGTTAAAGGGCCTGATAGGGTCAAAATCTGACGGAATGTTCATATCTGTTTTGTTTTATGGGTTTAAGTGTAAAGGAGCCGCGGAGGTCCAGCTCACGTCGGCTATGATGAGCTCTATGCCGAGTTCCTCAATGCGATTGCGGTCGTTGGGCTTGATGTGCGAGTCGGTGATAATCATGTCCACGTCCTCCATGTCGCTGATTTTAGCAAAGCCCCTGCGGCCGAATTTCGACGAATCTGCCAGCACAATGGTGCGTTGGGCGGCCTGTATCATCTTCTGGTTGAGGTGCGCCTCGCGCATGTCAGTAGTCGTAATGCCGAAGTTGAAGTCGATACCGTCAACGCCGATGAATAGCTTGCTGAACGAGCAGTCATTGAGCAGCAGCTCGCTGTAGTCGCCGACAACCGACTGGCTGCTGTGCCTCAGCATGCCGCCCAGCTGGATAATGTCCACGTTGTCGTTCTGGGCCAGCAGGATGGAGGCCTGCAGCGAGGCCGAGACCACAGTGAGCCGCTGGGCCGGCTTGATGCAACGTGCGAAGGCGTGGATGGTGGTTCCCGAGGCTATGATGATGGAGTCGTTGTCCTCTATCAGCTTGGCAGCCTCAACGCCTATCTTGTACTTCTCTTCGGGATAGAGCAGTTCTTTCTCATTCACCGACCGGTTGCTGGCAAAGGGATTGATGGCTATGGCCTTTCCGTGGCTGCGGTAGAGCTTGCCCTCCTTCTCGAGTTCGGTCAAGTCCTTGCGTATCGTGACCGACGAAACATCCAACATTTCTGCCAACTCGGAAACTAGAACAAAGTCTTGCTTGAAGAATTGCTCCAGTATAGTTTTGTGTCTTTCTTCTTTAGTCATACATGTAAGGGCAGGACTTTGCGTGCCGACCGGCGCCGGCGGCTTCGTCCCGGAAGTATTTCTAACTGATTTAACGTGAAACAAAAATACGAATTATTTACTTACCAGTTTCGCTTCGCGGTACCTTTAACAATATATTAACATATTATATAAGTAGGTTTGAGACGAGAATTCTAAAGACCATGCTTTTCCTACCATATCTTATTTGCTACTTCTGCTTTTTACATGCTTGATCATTCATCTGAATTCAGGCGCATAATCCTAAAAAGACTGGGATAAGGATTACCTGTTTCATGTCCACAGTCTTATGAATTTTAAAAAGAATAACCCACACTGATATAAGGATAAATTACCGCATCACGGTCTACGCCATGATCATCGTCAAACTTGAATCCCGGGTTCAAGCCTGCCCTAACGGTAATTCCTTTCTCCGACTGATAACGGTAGCCAATATCGAAGAAGCCGAAAGTTCCGCTACGATCACGCTCAACGGTATACGCCCCCTCTTTGTTCTTGTAAGTGTATTGCCCGAAACTGACCCCAAGACCAAGCTCTACATGGTGGTTTTTGCGACCAAACAGGTAGTTTACTGCAACGGGCAGCGTCCAGCCCGTTGTGTGTCCAGTAGAATTCTGAAAGAAATCATCCGCGTGGGAATTGGTGTAGGCAACCCCAACTCGTCCGCCCCAGTTTGTATGAGAATTAAAACGCGTGTCGTAGCTTACACCAAATGTCGTCGAAGCACCAAGCGCCTCGGCAAACACATTGCTTTCTTTGAGCCAATGAACTACAGGATATAAATAACAAGGCAAGTAAAGTGAAATAATGCTTCATGTGATTTGAGGATTTATTTTAGTTTTGAATTCCAAATAAAAACATGATGCAATTATACAAAATATATATATAAACACGATAAAATCATATTTGTTTTTGTTTAAACTAAACACTAATTAACAGCAAACACTCGTCTTTGCAACATCCTCCTGCCACAGGGCGTTGCAGCGGAGGTGGCATTCAAGGCGCCCGAACGATGCCTTCAAGGGGCTTGAAGCATAGCATCAAGAGGCTTGAAAGACGCCTCCGGCAAAACCGCCCCGCAGCACCTGACCGGCGGAAGCTGGCAAACGGAGATTTTATTGTTAAAATAAACTAATAAAACTTGTATGTTTTCGAAATATAATATACCTTTGTTGCAAAAGAAACAAGTATGGGTTTCGTTTCGCAACTCACAACACCCGGCGCGTTTTGTTTTGCAAGCCACAACCCTGTCTACGACCTCATGCACGAAACAATGCACATGGAAACCAACAAAGAATACGACGTCATCATCATAGGAGGCGGCATCACGGGCGCCGGCACGGCCCGGGACTGCGCCATGCGCGGCCTCAGGGTGCTGCTCGTTGAGAAGTACGACCTCACCAACGGGGCCACGGGGCGCAACCACGGGCTGCTGCACAGCGGCGCCCGTTACGCCGTAACCGACAGTGAGTCGGCCTCGGAATGTATCAAGGAGAACATGGTTCTGCGCAAGATAGCCCGCCACTGCGTGGAAGAAACCGACGGTCTCTTCATCACGCTGCCCGAGGACGACCTCGGCTACCAGCAGCAGTTTGTAGACGCCTGCCACCGTGCAGGCATCAGCGCCACCATCATAGACCCCGCCGAAGCGCTCCGCATGGAGCCTGCCGTGAACCCCGCGCTCACGGGAGCGGTACGGGTGCCCGACGCGGCCGTAGACCCTTTCATGCTCACCACGGCCAACGTGATTGACGCCCGCCGGCATGGAGCCGACCTGCTGACCTACCAGGAGGTTACCGCACTCATCGTGCAGGGCGGCCGCGTGGTGGGCGTAAGCCTGCGCAACAACCGTAACGGCGAGGTGCGCGAGGTGCGCAGCCGCCTCGTTATCAACGCAGCAGGCATCTGGGGCCAAAGCATCGCCCGCATGGCCGGCGTGCGTATCAACATGTTTCCGGCCAAGGGAGCGCTGCTTGTCTTCGGCCACAGGGTAAACAACATGGTCATCAACCGCTGCCGCAAGCCCAACAATGCCGACATACTGGTGCCGGACGACACCGTGTGCGTTATCGGAACGACGAGCGACAGGGTTCCTTTTGAGACGGTAGACAACCTCGGGATAACGCCCCAGGAGGTGGACATCCTGCTCCGCGAGGGCCAGAAGCTGGCGCCGGCACTGGCCTCCACCCGCATTCTGCGGGCCTACGCAGGCGTGCGTCCCTTAGTGGCGGCCGACAACGACCCCACGGGGCGCAGCATCAGCAGGGGCATCGTGCTCCTTGACCACGAGGAGCGCGACGGGCTGGCCGGCCTCATCACCATTACCGGCGGCAAGATGATGACCTACCGCATGATGGCCGAAGTGGCCACCAACCTGGCCTGCCGCAAGCTGGGCGTAAGCAGGAAGTGCGAGACAGCAGTCACTCCGTTGCCCGGATCGGAAGAACCCGCCGGCACAGACACCGACTACACCCACAACGTGGCAGCCGGACGCCACGGCATCATGGCACGCGACATCAGCCACCAGACGGCCGAGGATCGCGCTCTGGTTTGCGAATGCGAGCAGGTGAGCGTAGGAGAAGTGAAGTTTGCAGCCGACAAGCTGCACATTCACAACCTCATGAACCTGCGCCGCCGCACGCGTACGGGCATGGGAACCTGCCAGGGCGAGCTCTGCACCATGCGTGCCGCAGGCGTTCTGTGCCGTGCTGCAAAGATACGGGCCGACCAGGCCGAGGCCGACCTGAAGGACTTCCTGCAGGAACGGTGGAAAGGCATGCGCCCCGTGGCATGGGGCGACACGCTCAAGGAAGCACAGCTCACGCAGACCATCTACGCCGGACTCTGCGGACTGGACCGCGTCGTTACACCTGATAAAGACAAGAAATTATGAGATACGATACCATCATCATAGGAGGCGGACTGGCCGGTTTTACCTGCGGCATCAGGCTGGCCGAGGCCGGCCAGCGCGTACTCATAGCCGCTGCCGGCCAGAGCAGCCTGCATTATGCCTCGGGCAGCATCGGGCTGATGGGCTACAACGAGGGCGGAGAGGTTGCTCTCAACCCCTTTGAAGTCATGGCGCAGCTGCCTGCCTCGCACCCTTACGCCAAGGTTACCGGCCACCGGCAGAAGGCTGCCGAGGCGCAGGAGCTGCTCTCGCGGGCGGATCTGAGCTTCGCGGGTGGCGGCGAGGGCAACCACTGCAGGCTCACTCCCATCGGCACCACCATGCCTGCATGGCTCACGCTCCAGGGACTGGCCACGGCCAACGCAGCCGGCGAAATGGCCTGGAAGCGCGCTGCCATCGTCAACATCGAAGGATTTCTCGACTTTCCGGTCGACTTCTTCCGCCACCACTTAGAACAAGCCGGCGTGGCCACAACCAGCCATACCGTTACCACTCCCGAACTGGAGTACGCGCGCCGGAGCCCCTCGGAGATGCGGGCCACCAACATAGCCAAGGTTCTGGACGACGAGGAGAAGCTGCGCAAGGTGGCCGCAGAGCTGCGCAAGATACCCACCGGAGCCGACGTCATGCTGCTGCCGGCCGTCATGGGCTTTGCCAATAGCGGCTGTGCCGACACGCTACGCGAGCTTACGGGCCGCAAGCTGGAGTTTGTGGTCAGCATGCCGCCCTCGGTGCCCGGGGTCATGATGCAGCAAAAGCTGCGCCGGCGGTTCTGCGCACTGGGCGGTACTTACCTCAACAACGATGCCGTTACGGGCGGCGAGCTTGGCCCGCGGCTCGAAAACATCACCACCGAGCACCTGCAGGACACCCCGCTCAAGGCCGACAACTACGTGCTGGCAACGGGTTCGTTCATGAGTGGAGGACTCACATCCAACTACAGGCAGATACTGGAACCGGTCTTCGGGCTCGACGTTGACGCCCATCAGGCCCGCAACGACTGGCAGGCGGCAGGCGTATTCGACGCCCAGCCCTACATGACTTACGGGGTGAGAACCGACGAAAACCTGCATGTGCAGAAGGCCGGGCAAACCATCGGCAACCTCTATGCGGCCGGCGACGTGCTGAGCGGCAATGCCCCCACCCGGCAGGCCGACAAGGAGGGCGTTGACATGCTTACCGCCCTGCAGGCTGCACACAACATATTAAGCGAATAAGAGCATGGCAGAAGAAACACAGATAAAAAGCATCAGCCGCCACAACCTCGAGCAGTGCCTCAAGTGCAGCATCTGCACAGTGTACTGCCCCGTATCGGCAGTGGAACCGACATACCCGGGCCCCAAGCAGTCGGGCCCCGACCAGGAGCGCTACAGACTGAAAGATGCGAAGTTCTTCAGCGAGTCGCTGAAGATGTGCCTGAACTGCAAGCGCTGCGAAGTGGCCTGTCCGGAGGGCGTACGCATAGGAGACCTCATCCAGGCAGCCCGCATCGACTACAGCACTCACACGCCGGGGCTGCGCGACCGCATGCTGGCCAACACCGACTTCATGGGCACGCTGGCCAACAAAGTGGCCCCGCTCGTAAACTTCTCACTGGGACTGAAGCCTGCAAAGGCCGTGCTCCACACGGTCATGAAGATTGACAAGCACCGCACCTTCCCGGCCTACTCGGCGCAGAAGTTCGAGACCTGGTTCAACAAACACGCCCGCGAGAAGCAGCGGGAGTACAAGCGGTTCGTGAGTTTCTTCCACGGCTGCTACGTAAACTACAACTATCCGCAGTTAGGCAAGGACCTGGTAAAGATTATGAATGCCTGCGGCTACGGCGTACACCTGCTGGAGAAGGAGAAGTGCTGCGGCGTGGCACTCATAGCCAACGGCCTCTCGGGGCAGGCCCGCAGACAGGGACTGAACAACATGAAAGCCATACGGAAATCCATTACTGCCAACGACGAGGCCGTAGTAACAACCAGTTCTACCTGCACCTTCACCATGCGCGACGAGTACAAGGAGCTGCTCAACATCGAAAACAGCGACGTGCGCAGCCACATCACACTGGCCACGCGCTTCCTGTACCGCCTCATCGACGAAGGCAAGGTCAAGCTGGCATTCCGCCCCGACTACCACCTCAAGGTGGCCTACCACAGCGCCTGCCACATGGAACGCATGGGCTGGGTGGTGTACAGCACCGAACTGCTGAAGCTGATACCGGGTATCGACTTCATGATGCTGGAGAGCCAGTGCTGCGGCATAGCCGGTACCTACGGCTTCAAGCGCGAGAACTACGAGCGCGCGCAGCAGATAGGCGAAGGCCTCTTCAGGCAAATCAAGGAGGTGGCACCCGACTGTGTGGCCACCGACTGCGAGACCTGCAAATGGCAGATAGAGATGTCGACGGGCGTACCCGTGATGAACCCCATCAGCATTCTGGCCGATGCACTCGACGTGGAGCAAACGCGGAAGCTGAACAGTTAAATCTTTGTGACCCGACGCGGACAAACCTCTCCGCGTTGCACGAAAAACCCGGCGCGCGGCATGCAACCAAGCAATAAATTCGTTAACTTTGTAACAGATATTAAAAAATACCAAGAAAATGTGGAACTTCTTAGCACCACCGGCCTATAGAGCCGAGCAGTCGGGGCCTGAAGCCGACGCCAGATACAAGAAACTGCGCTGGCAGGTGTTCTTGGGCATCTTCATCGGCTACGCCGGTTTCTATATCGTAAGGAAGAACTTCTCCATGGCCATCCCCATGCTGGCACCTTTCGGGTTCGAGAAGGGCGAGCTGGGCGTGGTGCTGTCGATGAATGCCGTAGCCTACGGGTTCTCCAAATTCATCATGGCCAGCGTCTCCGACCGCAGCAATGCGCGCCGCTTCCTGCCGCTGGGACTGTGCCTCGCAGCCCTGTCAATGATGTTCATGATCGTGCCGATACAGTGTATAGGCCCGGAGCACAAGACGTGGGCCATCGTTCTCATGGCCGTCCTGAACTTTCTCGTGGGCTGGTTCAACGGCATGGGGTGGCCTCCCTGCGGGCGCGTAATGACCCACTGGTTCTCCATCAAGGAACGAGGCACGTGGATGTCGGTATGGAACTGCGCCCACAACGTGGGCGGCGCACTGGTTGGCCCCATGGCAGTATATGGCGCAACGTGGTTCGGCGCCTGGTTCTACGGAGCCGACGAGCAGCGCTACTTCCTCATCGGAACCTATCTGTTCCCGGCCTGCGTGGCGCTGCTTATCGCCGTGATAGCCTACTGCCTCATACGCGACACGCCACAATCATGCGGCTTGCCGGCGGTCGAAAAATGGAGAGGCGACTACGCCAAGACCTACAGCGAGAAGGCGGAAGAGGTACTCTCGACGCGCGAAATATTCAAAACGGTACTTTCAAACAGGTTTCTGTGGTACATCGCCATTGCCAACGCCTTTGTGTATATGGTTAGATATGGCTGCCTGGACTGGGCACCTACCATCCTGACCGAGCAGGGCATCGACATCAAGAACGCCGGCTGGGCCTACTTTGCCTACGAGATAGCCGCCATACCTGGAACCATTATCTGCGGCTGGCTGTCCGATCACGTGTTCAACGGGCGGCGGGCAGTACCCACCATCATCTTCATGGCCATCGTAGCTGTGTGCATCGTGGTGTACTGGCAGAACTTCGACAACATCCACATCGTGCTGTTCTGCCTCATAGCCATCGGCTTCTTCATCTACGGACCGGTCATGCTCATTGGCGTGCAGGCCCTGGATTTGGCTCCCAAGAACGCTGCCGGAACGGCTGCCGGGCTGACAGGCTTCATGGGTTACGTGTTGGGCACGGCCCTGCTGGCTAATGTAGTGATAGGCTACGTGGCCGAAGCTGCGGGATGGAACTGGACCTTCATCCTGCTCATAGGCGCCTGCCTGCTGGCCATTCTCTTCATGGCACTGACCTACAAAGAAGAACAATACTTGATTAAAAACAAGAAATAAGCATCTAAAGCATCATGGAAAAGAACGACGTCTACAGTCCGCTGGGCTCACAACGAAAGGCTTTCATGTCATGGCAGGCGAGAACCATCATCGTTACCATGATAGGTTACGCCATCTTCTACTTTGTAAGGAAGAACTTCTCGCTGGCCATGCCGGGCCTTACAGCCGAATACGGCATTACCAACAAGAGCTTCGGCTGGATTATCTTCATAGGCTCGCTGGTCTACGGTTTCTCCAGATTCATCAACGGTTACGTGGTAGATAAAGTCAGGGGGCGCATTGTGATGGCCATAGGCTTGCTGCTCTGTGCCGTTGCCAACTTTGCATTTGGCTTCGGAGTCAACCTTAGCGCCTTGATAACAGGTAGCGACAGCGGCCCCGACTTCACCAGTACGCTCATCCTCGTGATGGGCATCACCATCATCTTTAACCAATACTGCCAGGGCATGGGCTATCCTCCCTGCGCCCGCATCCTGCCTCATTGGATTCATCCCAGTGAGTTGGCAACCAAAATGTCGGTATGGAACACGTCGCACTCCATAGGAGCAGCGCTGGCGGTCATCGTCTGCGGCTACATCATGGGGTCGTTAGGCACCAACATGAGCGCCGATGCAGCCGTGGTGGAGCGCATTACCGCCAACCTTACCAGCAACGACGTGGCCAATGCCACCACCCAGGCACTGGCCTATGCCGGCCATGTGGGCGCCTGGAAGTGGTGCTTCTGGCTGCCGGCATGCCTGGCCGTGGCCGGTGCGGTGTTTATTTTCATCGGACTGCGCGATGAACCCAAGGACGCCGGACTGCCCGACCTGCCCGACACTTCATTGGGTGGCTACTCTTCGAACATGAGTAAAAAGGCCCGGAAGAAGTTCGAAAGCGTCATGGTATGGAAGAACCGCTGGGTGTGGACATTCTGTATAGCCAACATGTTCGTGTATGTAGTCCGCATGGGTGTGCTCGACTGGGGCCCGAAGTTCCTCACCGAGAGCCGTGGTATGCAGATATCAGAAGCCGGATGGACAGTAGCAGCCTTCGAGATAGCCGGAATAGTGGGAACGCTCTTTGCCGGCTGGGCTACTGATCATATCTTCCATGGCAAAGGACACAGAATGTGTGTGATGTGTATGCTGGGTGCCGCCATCTTCATGACTATCTTCCGGTTCCTGCCCTCGAGTGCAGGCATCACGCTGACGGCCTCCGTCCTCGTTGGTGCAGGCTTCTGCATCTACGGCCCGCAGGCACTTATAGGCATCGAGCTGGGCAACCAGGCAACCAAAGAAGCATCCGCCCGAGCCAACGGAATCTCCGGAATACTGGGCTATGTGGGCTCGGGTTTCTCCGGTCTGCTGGTGGGTTACGTGGCCGATATCTACGGATGGACCAAGGTGTTTGAAACTATCATCGTTGTAGCCATTATCGGTATGTTCGTTCTGATCTCCATGTGGAAAGCTCCGCGCGACGGATACGAGCGCAGCCAGGCCATCAAGTACGACGAAGAATAAAACCATTCAGCGCTATGACTACAATCGACAAGTACATCAGTCCGCTATCAGAAAGGGAGCTGCTGCAGGCCTGCGCCAAGATAAAACACGTGGCGCTGGACATGGATGGAACCATTTACCTAGGCAATACGTTGTTTCCTTACACGCAGAACTTTCTCAGGACGCTGCACGATAACGGCATTTCCTACTCCTTCCTGACCAATAATCCCACCAAGAGCAGCAAGGACTACCTCTTGAAACTGCAGCAGCTGGGCATCAAGGCGACAGAAGAGCAGATGTACACCTCATCCATCGCCACCATTGATTACATCCACCAGCATCATCCGCAGGCCAAGCGCATCTTCGCCTTGGGCACACCAAGCATGCAGCAGGAATTCATGAAGGCCGGGTTCGAACTGGCAGAAGACTCTCCGACCGACCGACCTGACCTGCTCGTCGTGGCTTTCGACATGACGCTTACATACGCTCGCCTCTGCCGGGCAGCATGGTGGGCCTCAAAGGCCGATATTCCCTACATTGCCACCAACCCCGACTGGGTATGCCCCACCGACCAGGAAACCATCCTGGTTGACTGCGGCTCCATCTGCAAAGCCATTGAGGGAGCCACCAAAAGGCAGCCCGACATTGTCATCGGCAAGCCCAATCCCAACATGCTTTACTGCATACGAGACAAATACGGGCTGCAGTCGGATGAGATAGCCATGTGCGGCGACCGCATCTACACCGACGTGGCAACCGCCCAGAACGCCGGTTCGTTAGGCGTACTCGTGCTCTCCGGCGAAACCACTCTGCAGCAATCGCTCACCTACGAGCGGCAACCTGACATCACGGCCCGCAGCATTGCCGAATTCGGAGCATTGCTCGAAGCCTCGCGAAAGCCTTAAAACAACCGTTTGGAACCGTTAAAACCTTTAGTCTGATGAGGAAGAAAAGCCTACTGCTACTGATTGGCGCATTCATCGTGCAGCTTGCCTTTGCCGCCACACCGCAGCAAAATCCGCTGGTGTGGGGCAACAACCGCATGACGATTGTCACCCCTACGCTGCTCCGCCTGGAATATGCAAGGAACGGAAAGTTCATTGATGCGCCCACGCTTTTTGCCTCCGAGCGCAACAACAGGCTGCCGGCCGACCAGTTTACGGTCAGGGATTTAGGCGACGACTGCTACGAAATAACGACCTCGGCACTGCGAATATGGTTCAAACACGACGGCTATCCCTTCTCAACCAGCAACCTGGCAGTCTACTACAAGCGCGATGGCAAGGAGCAGAAGTTCACCAACCGCTTCATCCTGAAGAACAACTTAGGCGGACCGGTGGAAACTCTGGACCGCGTGACCCACGAAATTCCCATGAACGACGGCATCCTGAGCCGCGACGGATGGTACATGATTGACGACGCACGAGCCGACCTCGTGGTCGACGGCTGGCTCAAACCACGCGACACGAGTAACAACCTGCAGGACGAATACTGCTTCATCTACGGCAACGACTACAAGGCCGCACTGGCCAGCCTGGGCGCCATCAGCGGCAAGGTGCCCATGACGCGCAAGTACATACACGGCGTGTGGTACTGCCGCTACTGGGATTACACCTCGGAAGAGTTCCTCAATATCATCAAGGGTTACGACGATCACGACTTCCCACTCGACAACATAGTCTTCGACATGGGCTGGCATACCAACGACGCAACAGTTGGCACGGGGCACAACGGCCACAAGGAGTGGACCGGCTACACCTGGAACACGCAGCTCATTCCCAACCCCAAGGCACTCATCGACTCCATTCACCGCCAGGGCATCACCGTATCATTGAACGACCACCCGCACGACGGCCTCCGTCCTCACGAGCAGCAGTACGCTGCCTTCATGCAGGCAATGGGCGCGAAAGCCGACAGGCCGCTGCTCTTCGACCCCTCCAGCCGTACATACATGACCAACTTCTTCGACTACGCCCACCGTCCGTCGGAGCAGATGGGTGTAGATTTCTGGTGGCTCGACTGGCAGCAGAACTACCTCTACCCCTATGTGCCGGGCACGAACACCACTACCCTGGCCTGGCTCAATGAACTCTACTACCGCAACTCGCAGCAAAACAACAGGCGAGGTTGCAACTATTCGCGCTGGGCAGGCTTCGGCGACCACAAGCACCCCATCCAGTTCTCCGGCGATGCACAGTCAAACTGGGAGATGCTGGCCTTCGAGGTAAAGCTCACTGCATGCAGCGGAAACGGCGGCTGCTACTATTGGGCACACGACATCGGCGGTTTCCGCGGCGACCCCGACCCCGAGCTCACGGCCCGCTGGACCCAGTTCTGCGCCCTCTCGGCAGCGTTACGCGTCCACTCTACCAAGGACCCACGGCTCGACCGCAGGCCCTGGCTGGGCTCGGAAGCCATGACGCAGGCCCTGCGCAAGGTCTACCACCTGCGCTCACAGCTTATACCTTATATATATAGTAGCGTATGGCAGACCCACACTACCATGATACCGCTCAACCGATGTCTGTTTATAGACTACGGAAACCAGAAGGAATCCTTCCGTAACCCGCAGGAGTTCCTCTTCGGAGACCTCATTCTCGCCGCCCCCATCACCACACCCGGCAAGGGTGCCGACATGGAGGCATCGCAGAAGGTGTGGTTCCCCGAGGGCGAAGTGTGGTACGATTACTTTACCCACGAAGCCTGCAACGGCGGCCAGACCCGCAACGTAACCAAGCCGATAGACGAGTTCCCGATGTACGTCAAGGGCGGCTGGCTGCTGCCCATGCAGCCTTATATCAGGCGACCCACCACGGCTCCGCTCTCGTGTCTTGTGCTTCGGGCTTATCCCGCAGGCCGCGATGTAACCAATACCTTCAGCCTCTACGAGGACGACGGCATCTCTCTCGACTACGAGCGGGGGCAAAATGCCACCACTGCCCTGGTCTACAACCAGCAGGACAGCCACGTAACCATCACCGTGCAGCCTGCCAAAGGCTCCTACCAGGGGCAGCTCTCGCGGCGCTCGTACCAACTCCAGCTCCCCGCCTGCGGCCGGCTGCAGAAGGCAAAGGTAAACGGCCGCACTGTGAAGCCCGTGTTCGATGAGAGCCTGCAGTGCTACACCATCGCCGTGCCCGAGCGCAGCGTAAGGGAAGCAGTACGCGTAGAATACGAGCTGAACAGATAAAAAACCTTGCCGGAACATCAGAACAACCTAACCATAAAAACCAAAGCTTATGTAAAAAACCAAAATCTTATCTCTTTCTGCTGCCTTACAGAGGCAGAAGATTCATGTAATTCTATCAATAACCTAATTTAAAACAAAAGACATGAAAACCTTGTTTTATTCCTTATTGGCCATGATGACCTTTTCAACAGGAACAGCCAAGGCCGGTGACAGCATCGCCGCCAGTGACAGAAATCTGTCTCCGCTTATGGAGCCAGCTGCCATTCAAGCGAGCGAACCCCAAGCAGCTGTGGCCGGACAGACACAAGCCGAAGAACCCAGCGGCTGGCAAAAAGTGCTTGACAAGCTGCCCAAGATTTCCGGCTACCTGCAAACAGGCTACCAGTACAACAGCCTGGGCAAGCACTCCTCTTCTTTCCAGGCCAAGCGCCTGCGCCTGATTGCAGACGGCAACGTGAGCAAGAACGTTTCCTTCCGCCTGCAGATTGAAGCCTTTAACGGCATTGCCGGAACCACCAACGGCCGAGGACAGAAGAACCTGCAGGTTATGGACGCCTTTGCCACGATGAAAATCAGCGATGCCGTGAAGGTAAGAGCCGGACAGTTTTACCTGCCCTTGGGCTATGAAAATTATGACATCTCGCCCGCAACACTGGAGACAGTAGACTTCTCCGATATCTGTTACCGCATGGTTTGTCGAAACCCCATCGCTTATGATTGGGTTGACTACGGGCGCGACTTAGGTGTCATGATTTTCGGAGACGTTGCACCTTCCTCCGAAGGCTTCAATTACCTGTCTTACAACTTCTCAGTAACCAACGGTTCGCTGCCTTCCAAGGACGACAACAACAAGTCCAAGGATTTGGTTGCAGCCCTCACATTCCGCCCTATCAAGAACCTAAGCATCAAAGGAGCATTCAACTGGGGCCAGTATGCCGGTACAGTAGGCACCCAGACCTACGAGAACCAGGACATGACACGTTACGTGCTGGGTGCTTGGTACAACCAGCCGGCGGGTCTCGACCTGCGTGCAGAGTACGGCCACATGGTTTCGAGCCACGGCGGACAGAGCATTATCAAGGAAGACGGCTTCTATGCACTGGCCGCCTACCACTTCGGTCCATGGATGCCCATGGTAAGATACGCCATGTACCGCGACAAGGTGAACAAGTCCACACTCAACAACTACGACTCCGTGCTCTTCGGTCTCACCTACCACCTGAACAAGAACCTGAAGTTCCAGGCCAACTACATTCTGACCATGTACACCGATGAGGCCAAAGTGACCAACAACGACAAGGGCAGCTCCAGCAAGTTGCAGGTGATGGGAATCTACTGTTTCTAACCTGCCAACAGCCATCAAAATCAATTTCTAAACATCCAGTCATTATGAAAAAAACATTGATTCTATTAGCCCTCTGCCTCATGGGCATCGGCGCAAGTGCACAGCATCTGGGCACCGAATACCGGCTCAAGAAAGTAATACCCGTAGCTGGCAGGCAGGGTATAGCCATAGACAAGGACTATTACTACGTGAGCGACACCCGCGCCCTGTACAAATACGACAAGCAGGGCAACCTCGTGATGAAGAACGACCAGCCCTTCAACCATCCCGAACTGGCCAACCACTTTGGCGACATCGACATCTACAACGGCGAAATCTACACCGGCAACGAGAAGTTCGAGTTCGGACAGGGCCACAACATCTCCGTCGACGTGTACGATGCCAAGACTCTGAAGTGGAAACGGACCATACCCTGGGTGGCCGAATCGGGCCAGGTGGAATGCTCGGGCCTCGCCATAGACCGCGAGAAGAACATGGTGTGGATGAGCGACTGGGTCGACAGCCGCTACGTTTACTGCTATAGTCTCGAAACGGGAATGTACTACACCAAGATGCAGTGCCGCCCCACACCCTACTGGTGCCAGGGTATCTTCATTGCCGACGGCAAGATGCTCTTCGCTGCCGACGACGGTGAGTCGACCTTCGGCATTCCCGACAACGTGTACGTGGCCGACATCAGCAACGTTCCCTACACCGGACTCAAGGACGGCGTGCAGGTAAGCGTTGAGGACTTCAAGGCCGTGAAGAAGCCGGGCAAGGTGGCTGCAGGCGCCA
Source organism: Prevotella sp. kh1p2 (assembly GCF_900111525.1). NCBI lineage: Bacteria > Pseudomonadati > Bacteroidota > Bacteroidia > Bacteroidales > Prevotellaceae > Prevotella > Prevotella sp. kh1p2. The sequence goes on along the minus strand of NZ_FOHY01000018.1, from coordinate 34,442 downwards.
TGGCCGGCCGCGTAAACCTGTTCCGTGAGATGAGCGACTTCCGCCGTGCCGGCGAGATTGAAGGCCTCTCGGTAGACCCGACGAACGACGACCTCGTGGTGCTCAACAACCGCGGCAACCAGATACTGCTCGGCATGCCCATAGGCCCGTTCACGGAAGAAGGCTACACCAAGGAGATACACGAACTCTACGTTTACGAGAAAATCAAGTAAACCCCTCTCGGTCATCCAACGGGGCGCCTGCAACGTGCGCCCCGTTGGATGGATACGATGAAGACAGCTAACCGACTTTAAACATGCAGTATGACGCCACTTGCAGATCGGTCTCCACAGAGCTATGCCTCAAGGCCCTTGAACCTATGCTTCAAGCTCCCTGAAGGATAGCTTCAGCAGCCTTGAAGCATAGCTCCGCCAAAACCGCCGGGCAACCCGTGCTGCCTGCGGGCTTACAACAGCCCCGGCCGGGCAGCCCGTTCGCCCCCCGCGGAGCTCTCGCCAACAGGAACGCGCTGGCCCAAACAAGCAGGCTACAGGCGGTGCCCGGAAATGAATTTTAACACAATCGTAACAACGCGTGATGAACTGAAAAAAGTTTTTGCTATAACTTTGCACTCGCTCGCAACATCAGGCAGCGCCTGAAACAAATCATTAACTGCACCAAGAACATGAGAACGATCAATCTACATAACCGCATTATCAGCATCCTGATACTGCTTGCCACCATCGGATGGGCATCGGCAGGCTGTTCGGGCACCGACTCCAACGGCACCGAAACACCCCCCGGCACCGGTGGGCAGACTACTCCAACCACAACCATCCCCGACAAGGCGGGCATGACTCTCAAGGGTCAGGTTACCTGCAACGGCACGGGCGTGGCAGGCGTGGCGGTTTCGGACGGCATAGAGGTAACCACCACCGACAGCAAAGGTATCTACTACCTGCCCTCGAAGAAGAAGTTCGGCTACGTGTTCATCAGCACGCCGGCCGGCTACGAGGTGCCCGTAAGCGGCAACACGCCCCGCTTTTTTGAGCGCGTGAACAAGCTCAAGCCCGCAGAGACGGAGCAGAAGGACTTCAAACTCACCCGCACGGACAACGACAAGCACGCCGTGCTGGCCATGGCCGACTTCCATCTGGCCAACCGCAACGACGACATCGGGCAGTTCGGGCAGATGGCTGCCGACATCAATGCCACCGTACTCGAGCTCCGCAACCAAGGTTACAAGGTCTACGGGCTCAGCCTGGGCGACGAGAGCTGGGACCTGTACTGGTACGAGAACAACTTCTCAATCGCCGACGCCTTCCGCCAACTGCAGCAGATTAACTGCCCCTTCTACCACTGCATGGGCAACCACGACAACGACCCCTACTATGCAGACGACTGGCAGGCCGAGCAGAAGTTCATTGAAAACTTTCCCGCCTACTACTCGTTCAATGCAGGCAAGGTGCACTATGTGGTGATGGACGACATTGAGTACCTGAACAACGGCGGCTCCATAGGCACCGTGGGCGAACGGAACTTCAACGCCGCCATTGCCGAAGAAGAACTGGAATGGCTCAAGAAGGACCTGGCGCAGGTAACGGACAAGAGCCGGCCGCTCGTCATCGCCCTTCACGCTCCGCTGTACGACTATCCATCGACAGATGCTGCCGGCCACACCACCGCCGATTATCGGCTGGACAACGCGGCCGGACTGATGAGTGCCGTCAACGCCTTCAGGAACGTACAGGTGCTCAGTGGCCACACGCACGTTAACTACAACGTAAACCGGCCGGCCAATATACATGAACACAACACCGCCGCCATCTGCGCCACCTGGTGGTGGACGGGCAAGCTGACGGACGGACGGCAGCATATCTGCAGCGACGGCACGCCCGGCGGCTACGGCGTCTACCTCTTCAACGGCACCGACCTGAGCTGGTACTACAAGGCAAAGGGACACGACAGCAGCTATCAGTTCCGCACCTACGACATGAACCGCACCTACATGCTGAGCTCCGACATCAACGACCCCGACGCCCTGTTGCACACCTATGCCCACGGATACGACAAGATAACGGACAACAACGAGGTGCTTATCAACGTGTGGAACTACGACGAGAGCTGGAAAGTTGAAGTCTTTGAGGCCGGATTGCCGCTCGCCGTTACCCGCATGGCAGGCTACGACCCGCTCCATATACTGGCCTACGAGGTGCAGCGCATCTCTGCAGGCCACGCTCCTACCAAGTCCTTTGTGACCACCCGCACCGCCCACCTGTTCAAGGTCAGGGCCTCGAGCGCCACCTCCACGCTCACCGTCAAGGTTACCGACGGCTTCGGCCGGGTGTACACGGAAGAAATGGTGCGGCCAAAGGCATTCGGATTAACCATGAAATAATAACAACATTTACTGTAATATGATGAAAAAACTCATGAATCTCAAGAAAGCGGCATTACTCGTAATGGCCTTCGTGGCCACCCTGCCGCTGCTCGCACAGAGACAAGTCAAAGGTCAGGTGCTCGATGCCGACGGCACCACGCCTCTGGTTGGAGTAACCGTAACGCAGGTAGGCGTCAAGATGGGCGCCATCACCGATGCCGACGGCAACTTCTCCATCTCCGTCAGGGGCGACAATCCCACGCTCAACTTCTCCTACATCGGCTACGACGCCCAGCAGATTAAAGTGGGCAGGCGTACCGAACTCAAGGTAGTGATGCAGGAGTCGGCCCAGTCGCTCAAGGATGTTGTAGTAACCGCCCTCGGTATCAAGCGCGAGGAGAAGTCGCTCGGCTACTCTGTCACCAAGATGGCGGGCGAAGATCTCAACAAGACCGTTAGCGGCAACTGGCTTACAGGCATGAAGGGCAAGGTAGCCGGCCTGTCGATGGTGGAGGCCGGAACGGGTCCGCTGGGTTCCATGCGCGTTACCCTGCGCGGCGACCACTCACTGAACTACGGCAACAGCGAGGCCCTGTTCGTGGTCGACGGCGTGCCCATCAACTCCAGCAGCATAGCTACGGGCAGCGGCTCTACCTACGCCAACCAGGATGCTCCGGTCGACTTCGGTAACGGAGCGGGCGACATAAACCCCGACGACATTGAGTCGGTAACCGTGCTCAAGGGTGCCGCCGCCACCGCTCTTTACGGTTCCATGGCCGGCAACGGCGCCATCGTCATCACGACCAAGGGCGGCCGCACCGACAAAGGCTGGGGCGTAACGGTCAACTCATCGGTTACTTTCGAGCAGGCAGGCTACTGGCCCGACTTCCAGTCGACCTACGGCCCGGGCAGCGACATGGGTCTGGAGCCGTTCAGCTTCTGGTCTCTGAGCAGTGACGAGGCACCCGACGGCGTTGCCGTGGGCAGCCACATGTCACGCTACGCCTTCGGCGAGAAGTACGATGCCTCGAAGCTGCGCTATCAATACGCGTCGAAGAACTGGGAGACGGGCGAATACACTGCCCTGCCCTGGACGTACAACGACGACTGGTATAAAGGTTTCTTCGAGACCGGCACCACTTACCGCAACAATGTGACTGTAAGCGGAGGCAACGGCAAGGGAACCAACGGCCGCGTATCATTTACCGACACCCGCAACGACTGGATTATGCCCAACACGGGCTACGTAAGCGACGCCGTGGCACTGGCCTTCGACAGCCCCATCAGCAAGAGGATAAGCGTAAGCAGCCGCGTGAACTTCATGAACAAGCGGAGTGACAACCTGCCGGCTACAGGCTACTCGTCGCAAAACCCCATCTATGCTCTCTGCATGGCCTATACCAACCAGCCCGCGTCCGTATATGCCGACGAGTACTTCGGCGGACGGTACAACGAAGAGAACTATAATGGCGATGGCTCCAACGGCCGCAGTCTGGTGTATCGCTCCGACCAGCCGCTCAACCCCTATCGTACAGTTTACGAGGAGCTCAACGTAATGAACAAGAACCGCATCTACGGTAACGTATCACTGACGGCCAAACTCGCAAAGGGCCTCACACTGAAGTTACGCTCTTCGCTCGACTTCTCCGACCTGTGGAGAACGCAGCAGAAGCCTTTCTTCACTTCAGGCTACATGCAGGGTTTCTATCGTGAGCAGGTAACCCGCATCTATAACATCAACAACGACTTCCTGTTCAACTATGTGAACAACAAGTTCGTGGGCGACCGCCTCGGGTTCTCCGTTTCGTTCGGCGGCAACAGCATGAACTACAAGTACTACAACAACCGCGTGACATTAATCAAGTTGCAGAACGACGGCGTGTATAATGTCTACAATGTACCGTCAGGTTACAGCCCCGATGTGTTCAGCTACCATTCAAAGAAGAAGGTGAACAGCCTCTATGCCTTTGCATCACTGAGCTGGGACAATACCTACTACCTGGAACTTACGGACCGCAACGACTGGTCGAGCACGCTGAGCAGAGGCAACCGCTCGTATAACTACCCGTCGGTTTCGGCCAGCGTGCTGCTTGACAAGGTTTTCAACTTCGAAAACAAAGCCAAATGGGTGGACATGTTGAAGTTCAAACTCTCCTGGGCTAACGTAGGTACCGACACATCTCCCTACACACTGGACCGTTACTACAACTCTACCAGCTACTACGGCGGCTATACCATCGGCGCTACAATTCCTGATGCCAACATCAAACCGGAGAATGAAGAAAGCTGGGAAACAGGATTCGAAGGCAAGTTCTTCGGTGGAAGGCTCTCATTCGACTTCACCGCCTATTCTACCAGCACCACCAACCAGATTGTATCGGTAGCTGCCGACCAGATAACAGGCGCTACAGGCTTCACCATCAATGCCGGCGAGATTTCGAGCAAAGGCCTGGAGCTTACGCTCGGCTTTACTCCGGTAAGGACGCGCGACTGGGAATGGAACGTGAACCTGAACTGGTCGAAGAACTGGAACAAACTAGAACGCCTCCAGGACGACTGGGATCCGGCGACTCCCTACCAGACCGACATGGGTACAACCATCGGTAACCGCGTCTATGTTTACTCTTATGTGGGTCATGAGATGTACCACCTGTACGGTCACGGGTACAAACGCGCGCCCAAAGGTTCCTATTATCTCGACGAAAAAGGCAACAAGGTTGACTGCAGCGGCATGAAGATAATCAACAACCAGGGCTATCCTACTCTCGACAGCAGCGACCTGATGGATCTCGGTAAGGTTAATCCTGACTGGACGGGAGGCCTGAACACCAATGTAAGATACAAGAACTGGAACCTCTCCATGTCGTTCTCGGCCCAGCACGGCGGCCACTGCTACTCGGTTACCAACTTCGCCCTGGCTTACCAAGGCAAACTGAAGAACTCGCTCGAAGGCCGTTACGACGGCTTGGTTGTGGAGGGCGTGCAGGCCACCGGTGAGGAAGGCGTCTACACACTCAACAAGACAGTCTTTGCAAGTGCGCAAAACTACTACAACACTTATGTGTGGAACCGCAACAACTGCGAAGAGAACACCTTCAGTACCTCGTTCCTCAAGCTCAAGGAAGTGCGCCTCGAATACAGTCTGCCCAAAGCTCTCTGCCAACGCACCAAGTTCCTCATCAGTGCTTCACTGGGTGTCTATGCCACCAACCTCTTCTGCCTGACCGACTTCCCGCAGTATGATCCAGAGACTGCCATGGTTAACAATGCCGACATCCACGCCGGTATAGAAACCATGTCGTTCCCCATGACGCGTACTTATGGCATCAATGTTAAACTTTCATTCTGATAAAATCATGAACAAATCCATATATTCACTAGCCCTGCTGGCATGCGGTTTCCTGTTGTCGGGCTGTACCGACAACTTTGACCAGACCAACACGAATCCCAACAAGATTACAGTTGAGAGCGGAAAGCTGAGTGCCAGCTCCATGTTTGAACCGTTGCTCTACGGCGGAGCCAATTTCCTGACCTACTACAGCTACTCATGGAATAATGAGATAGCCCAGTACACCGCACAAACCGGCAACACGCTGGGCCGTGCCTACAAGTATGACATTGGCGACAGCAACTGGACCAGCGTGTGGAACACCTACGCCCGCTATGCCACCAACGCTGCAGAAATGTACCGGCTGGCCATCAAGCAGGAGGACAAACCGCTGGAGGCAATATCACTCACCATGAAAGTGATTTTCATGAACGGGCTGACCGACATCTTCGGAGATATTCCCTACGCCGAGGCTTTTAAGGCCGAAGAAGGCAACAGGACGCCTGTGTTTGACTCGCAGGAGCAAGTTTATCAGCAAATGTGCGCCGATTTGGAGACTGCCAACAAAATTTACGCCTCCAACCCCACGGTAAGCCAGTCCGTTATCGAGCTCGACGGCATGTACAAGATGGACATGGCAAAGTGGCGCAAGTTCAACAACTCGCTCTATCTGCGCCTGCTCTGCCGCATCAGCGGACGGCCTTCTACACTCGTTGACGGCGAACACAGTGTTATCCAAAAAATCAACCAGATAGTCAGCGAACCGCAAAACTATCCCATCTTCACTTCCAGTGCCGACAATGCCACCGTGCATTACTCGGGCACAGACCCCTATTACAGCCAGTTCGATCCCAGCAACTACACCAAGGCCGACTTCGATGCTTATCGCATTACGAAAAACCTCATCAGCTTGATGGTGGAGAAACAGGGAGAGAAAGTTGACCTCACCGTCGACCCCCGCCTGCCTATCTTCGCCACGCAGAACAAAGTTGGCTACTGGAACGGCTGCGGCACCAACATCGGTAACACCGACTTCGGCGGCGGCGCCTACCTCAATTACGCCAGCTACTGCCGCATCAACGCCGACGAATGGTTCATGGACTTCTCCGAAGTTGAGTTCATACTGGCCGAAGCTGCCATGAAGGGGTACATTGCCGGTGGTGAAGACGCTGCCCGCGAGTACTATATCAATGGCGTAACAGCCTCGCTCAAGAAGTGGTCAGACTACGGTGTAGCCACCGACCCGGCCCATCTCATCACCGACGAGGCCATTAGTGAGTACATGCAGTCGCCCCTCGCATCGTGGGACGATGCCGAGAACAAACTCCAGCTGATAGCCAACCAGCGTTACCTGGCAGCCTACTTCATCGGCATGGAGGGCTGGGCAGAGTACCGCCGCACCGGCTATCCAGTCCTTACCGTAGACGAGAGCTGGCTCAATGACGGCGTGCTGCCAACCCGCTTCGCCTATCCCAACACCACCATTGCCACCAACCGCGTGAACGCCGAAGCCGCACTGCAGCGCATGGGTGGCCCCAACGACATGAAGACACCACTCTGGTGGAGCAAGGAAGCGATACAGAGAGGTCATTAATCAACATTAACCGAAACAAGATGAAAACAAAAAACATATTCGCAATCGTTGCTTTCCTGGCAGCAGCTTTTATGGTTGCAGCCTGTTCCGACGACAATACCGGCAGCGGTGAGCCGTATCTGAACTTCGAGGGAAGCGAACAGACCGTGAACGTAGGCATCGAGGGCATTACCCAAACCAACCGAAAAGGGGTTGTCATCCGTTCCAACAGAGACTGGACCATCAGCCTTTCTGATGACGACAGCGCCTGGCTGCACATCTTTGTAGACGAAGGCAAGGACGACGGCATCTTCTACTACTGGGTCGATCCCAACCCTGCATTCACCGGCCGGACCGGACATATCAACGTTGTCTCGGGCAGTGAGACGCTCAACGGCATAGAAGTAATCCAGGCCGCCAGTGTTCCTACCGTGGCCATCGTAGGTGCCGAGAACGGCTACACGGCCCTACCCACCAAGAGCCAGCTCAAGGTTCCCGTAAGCGGCAACATCACCTGGACGGCCAGCCTGGAACAGGCAGACTGGGCAAAGATTGACTCTCTGGGCAAGGATACTGTCTACATCTCGCTCGAAAAGAACACTGGCGACAAGCGTACCGTTACCCTCACCGTACAGGGTGAGGGCCAGTTCAGCAGCCTCACCTCATCTACCGTCATCACGCAGTCGGCTCCCGGCATCATCTTCTACGAGCGTTTCGACTGGATGCAGGAAGGTAAGGAAGACTTCTACTACAACTATCCCGAGGTTAACTACACCAAGTGGAGCGATGCCGAGAAAGGACAGGGCTGGACAACGCTCGGCGATTGCTTCTACGGTGGCCGTGGTTACATCAAGATAGGCAAGACAAACGATGCCGGCGACGCCGTTTCGCCACCGCTCACGGCAATCAAGCAGCCCACCGATGTTGTCGTAACCTTCAAGTGCATAGGCTACATGGCCAGCAACGGAAAGGTAGACGACGGCGTGCTGAAGGTGGGACTCATCGGTCCGGGACAAATACAGAGCGACGCCATGGGCACTATCGAGATTGGCGGCACTAACTATAGCGTGGCCGACTTCACTGTAACCGTGTTCCCCGACTCGCCCAAGAACGAGCACGGCGAGGGCTACAACCCGTGGGCCGAACCCGGTGCAACCTTCCAGTTCCACATCAAGGGCGCCACTGCCGAGACCCAACTCGTGTTCGTAGGCGGTGCCAAATGGGGCACAGGCCTCAAGGGCACAGGCCAAGGTAAGAACCGCCTGCTGCTTGATGACATCCGAGTACAGGAAGAAGAATAATCCAACAAAACATTCAAGAGGAATCCAAGGCCGTGCAGCATGACTACTGCCCGCCTTGGATACCTTACCAACATCAATCTGAAAATGAACAAGATACGCATTTTAATCTTATCACTATTTGCCACGCTAACCACCGCCCTCACCGCCCAAACGGCATGGCACAACCCCATGGAGGGCGATGTTCCGGCACTGTTCGGCCGTGCCTGGAACCAGGAAACGGGCAAAGGTTCCTTTGCCAGGGTGCCGGAGCGGCTGCAGAAGGACCTGCCCAAGAAGGTCTATGAGCTGGCCCAAAACAGTGCGGGGTTGTCGGTAAAGTTCGTCACCAACTCGCGCAACATCAGCGTCAGGTTCAAGGTGGCCGACAAAGGCAACCTGCACAACATGTCGGACCTCAACGAATCGGGAGCCGACCTCTACGCCCTCACTCCCAAGGGCACCTATCACTGGGTGGGCAACCACCTGAGCTACAAGTTCGGTAAGTCGGCCCAGGACACCACCTACATCAACTTCAGCGGGCTGAGCGTAAACGGCGACATGGAGTACCAGCTCTATCTGCCCAACTACAACAGCGTTACGGCACTTGAGGTGGGCGTAGACGGCGGCTCCACCTTCCGCTTCCTCCGTCCTACAGCAGAGCGTCCCGTCGTGGTCTACGGTTCCTCCATCATCCAGGGAGCTTCGCCTTCGCGGCCCGGCCTGGCCATTACCAACGTGGTGCAGCGCAACCTGCGCAAGCCGGTTGTCAACCTCGGCTTCTCGGGCAACTGCCTCATGGAGCCTGCCCTCTTCCGTGCACTGGCCGAGATTGACGCCAGCGCCTACGTGATAGACCCCATCCCCAACTCCTACCGCCTGCAAGCAGACGAGATAGTGAAGCGCACCACGGAGGGCGTAACCCTGCTGCGGCAGAAGCGCAGCGCCCCCATCATCCTTGTAGAGTGCTACGCAGCCAGCGACAGCGTGATGAGGAACGACAGCTACGCCCGCTACCAGGCTGCCAACCTCAGCCTGCGCAAAGCTTACCAAACCCTCGTACAGCAGGGCGTCAAGGACCTCTATCTGCTCGGCCAGCAGTATCTCGACCTGGGCGAAGAGGGCATGATAGAGGGTACTCACCCCAACGACCTGGGCTGCATGACGTATGCCGAGGCCTACACCCGCATGCTGCGCTCCGTCATCGGCACCAAGACCATCGCCCACCGCGGCTATTGGGACACCGAGGGCAGCGCCCAGAACTCCATCGCCTCGCTCATGAAGGCTGACAGCATACAGACCTACGGCTCCGAGTTCGACGTGTGGATTACGCGCGACGGGCAGGTTGTGGTGAACCATGACCCCGAAATAAACGGCATCACCATAGAGACCACCGACTACAAAGACCTCAAAGACCAGAAGCTGCGCAACGGAGAGCGCATCTCGCTGCTCAAGGACTATCTGGCTGCCGGCACCCGCTGCAGCACCAAACTGATACTGGAAGTGAAGAAACACAAGAGCCAGAAGCGCGAAGACAAGTGCGTAGACGAGGCCATCAAGATGATAAAGGCAGCCCGGCTGGGCAGCGACCGGCTGGAGTTCATTTCCTTCAGCCTCGAGGCCTGCAAGCGTCTGCACGCCCGCCTCAAGGACTACAACGTGGCCTACCTCAACGGCGACCTCGCCCCGGCCGAAGTCAAAGCCCTCGGCTTGACAGGTATCGACTACCAGCAGAAGGTCATCAACCAGCATCCCGAGTGGGTGCAGCAATGCCACGACCTTGGCTTAACCGTCAATGTGTGGACGGTCAACAAGACGGCCGACATGCAGAAGGACATCAAACTGGGCGTGGACTTCATCACAACCAACAAGCCTGTGGAGTGCATGGAGTTAACCCGGATGAAGTAACACTCTGCTCCCGCCTTTTCATCCCGCACAACAAGCCCGCCAAAAGGCAAATCTCAACACCCCATACCCGCCGTGGTAAAACAGACGGATATGGGGTTTCTGCTTTCTCCTGCATGCTTATCATCTCCTCCTACCCTCCCTTTTCCAAGGGTAGGAACCGCTGCTACAGGTTTCCTGCTCATTAGTTGCTCATTTTTAAAGATAGAGTAACAGAGTATCTTTTCTGCTGCTGTTGATTTTCTACTGGTTAGTCCCTGCTTATTTAAGACAGAGTAACAGAGTAATTTTTCTGCTGCTGCGAGTTTGCTGCATAGCGGGAGCGAGTAAGCAACGGGTTGCGAAAAGGCAAACCGGTATCCTCCCCTTTCCAAGGGGAGGCGGAGGAGGGGATGACCTAATGGCAGGAAACAGCAAAGGAGCAAAAGATATCATCCCCTCCTAACCTCCCCTTTCTAAGGGGAGGAACCGCTGCTACAGGTTTCCTGCTCATTAGTTGCTCATTTTTAAAGACAGAGTAACAAAGTATCTTTTCTGCTGCTGTTGATTTTCTACTGGTTAGTCCCTGCTTATTTAAGACAGAGTAACAGAGTAATTTTTCTGCTGCTGCGAGTTTGCTGCATAGCGGGAGCGAGCAAGCAACGGGTTGCGAAAAGGCAAACCGGTATCCTCCCCTTGGAAAGGGGAGGCGGAGGAGGGGATGATTTTCAGCAAGTTTATGGGCTCTCTACAGCGTGTATCAAATCTTCTTATGAGCAAGCAACACCACGAAAGACGCCAAACTGCGGGGCTGACAAAATGATTTGGGCAGCTAAAACACCAACTCCGGGAACTTTCGACAAGTGTCACATGATTGTGTGACACTTGTCGAACAATCATGCGACACTTGTCAAAAGTTGCTGGACACAACATATCGGTACATGAAAAGACAACGGAAACTACGGGAGAACGGGGATTTTGCATTCGGCGAGCAGCCTTTATCAAACAAGAAAAGCAAACTACAAGGACAAAAGGGCATACAAAAACAGCAAGCCTTGTGAGCTTGCTGTTCTCTTGTGGTCGGGATGACCGGACTCGAACTGGCGACCCCTACGTCCCGAACGTAGTGCGCTACCAACTGCGCTACATCCCGCCGCTGGCGTTGAAAGAACGGAGTTTGTTCCTCAAACGCGGTGCAAAGATACGCTATTTTTCTGAAACAAGACAATTTTATGGGCAAAAATTTGTGTATATCGGTTAAAAACCATACCTTTGCACACGCAATTCAACGAGGTACCTTAGCTCAGGTGGTAGAGCAATGGACTGAAAATCCATGTGTCCTTGGTTCAACTCCAAGAGGTACCACACCGAAAACAACGAAAGGACAGATGACGAACCGCTTGGTTCCCGTCTGTCCTTTTTCGTTTCTCCCCTATTTACCGGGTCGGCCGGTCAGAGCAGCCCAGGCAGCTGCGCGAGGTTGATGCCGTTGCTGCCCTTGATGAGGATGCAACGCCCCCGGGGCTGCCTGCGGGCTATCTCGGCCTTTACCTCCTCCACGTTGCGGAACTTGCGGAAGCTGCATTGCGTGCGGCCGAACTCTTCACCCACCAGCCACACCTCGGTATCGGTAAGTTCGCCCAGCCTGTCGGCTATCTTCTGGTGCTCCTCCGCGCTGGCTTCGCCGAGTTCGCGCATGTCGCCCAGGATGGCCATCTTAGGGCTGCTGACCTTTATCTGCGCAAAGTTGTCGAGTGCGGCGGCCATGCTCGTGGGGTTGGCATTGTAGGCGTCAACTATCAGCTGGTTGTGGGCAGTCTGCTCGAACTGCGACCGGTTGTTGCTCGGTACGTAGTTCTCTATGGCGTGGCAGGCCTGGGCAGGGGTGATGCCGAAGTGCAGTCCCACGGCTATGGCAGCCAGCATGTTGTCTATGTTGTAGGCACCGATGAGGCGCGTCTGCACCTCCTTCCACTCTCCCCCTTGCTCGCGCCAGCGGAAACGGAGGAAAGGTTCGCAGCCCACGACCTCGCCCTGCACGTTCACCAGGTCGCTCTGGCCGTAGCTCACGATGCGTTCCAGCTCGCGGTCGGCAGCCATCTGCATGAGGAAATCGTTGCTCTCGTTGAGGAAAACGAGGCCGTCGTGGCGCTTCAGATAGTCGTACAGCTCGCCCTTGGTTCGCATCACGCCCTCAAAACTGCCGAAACCTTGCAGGTGGGCGCGGCCTACGTTGGTGATAAGACCGCAGGTGGGCTCCACGTATTCCACCAGGCGGGTGATGTCGCCGGGATGGCTCGCGCCCATTTCAACTACCGCTATGTCGTGCTGAGGGGCTATGCGCAGCAGCGTCTTGGGCACACCAACGTCGTTGTTGAAGTTGCCCTCGGTGTGCAACACGCAGAAGCGCTCGGCCAGCACGGCCGATACCAGCTCCTTGGTGGTGGTCTTGCCGTTGGTTCCGGTTATGCCTATAACGGGAATGTTGAACTGCCGGCGGTGCTCGCGGGCCAGCTGCTTGAAGGCTACGAGAGCATCGGCAACGAGGATATAGCGGCCGTTGCCGGGCTCGGTGTATTCAGGCTCGTCGACAACGGCATAGCTGCAGCCCTGCTGCAAGGCCGACGCGGCAAACTTGTTGCCGTCGAACGATTCGCCCTTCAGGGCCACGAAGATGCTGCCCTCGGGACAGTTGCGGCTGTCGGTCGTAACGACCGGATGCTGCGTATAAAGCTGGTAGAGTTCTGATATTTCCATCGTCAATCTGTTGAATTCATTCTTCCGAATTTCTATTTTGTGCAAAGTTACTGCAAAAATCTTAAAATGAAATTGATTTTACGATTAATATCGCTATCTTTGCAAAAGTCAATAAAACCTTTGGCAGCCGCCGGTGTGGCCGCTGCCCGAATTAAAAACACAAGATGGATTATACTGTCAACGTGGGAGGAAGGCTCCTCTCTACAACCGAACCGCTGGTAATGGGCATCCTGAACGTAACGCCCGACTCGTTCTTTGCCGGTAGCAGAGCCCGGGAAGAGAGCGAGATAGCTCGCAGGGCCCATGAACTCGCAGGGCAGGGAGCCGCCATCATCGACATAGGCGGATGCTCCACCCGCCCCGGAGGCGCCATAGCTACCGAGGCGGAGGAGACGGAACGCGTACGCAAGGCACTGCAGGTAGTGCGGCGGGAGCTGCCGGAGGCGGTGGTTTCGATAGATACCTTCAGGCCTGCAGTGGCGCGGATGGCCGTCGGGGAGTTCGGTCCGTGCATCATCAACGATGTTTCAACAGGTCAGGATGCCGACATGTTCCCTACCGTTGCCGCCCTGCGCGTACCTTATATATTAATGTCGGCGCGCGCCAACATCAGCGACATGCTCGTGGAATTTGCCGACAAGGTGCAGCAACTGCGCGACCTGGGGCAAAAGGACATCATCCTCGACCCCGGCTTCGGCTTCGGTAAGACCCTGGAAGAAAACTATACGGTGCTGCGGGAGATGCGCAAGCTGGAGGTTCTGGGGCTGCCCCTGCTGGCCGGACTGTCGCGTAAGCGCATGGTGCACCAGCTCCTCGGCACCACGGCCGACGAGGCTCTGAACGGTACCACGGTGCTCAACACCATCGCACTGCTAAACGGTGCCGACATACTGCGGGTGCACGACGTGCGCCAAGCCGTGGAGGCCGTGGCCATAACGCGCCAGTTGAGGGCGGGAGAAGAAACGAACTGAAGTGTAACTTTTAACTGACAAGACGTGTTTTTCGATTTTGGAATCAAGGACATCATCGACATTTTCCTGGTCGCTCTGATGCTCTACTACATCTACAGGCTGATGAAGGAGTCGCGTTCGCTCAACGTCTTCATCGGAATTCTTGTGTTCATCGTAGTCTGGTTGTTCGTAAGCCAGGTGCTGGAGATGCGTCTTCTCGGCTCCATGCTCGACAAGCTGGTGAGCGTGGGCGTAATAGGACTCATCGTGCTGTTCCAAGAGGAGATACGCAAGTTTCTCTATCAGCTCGGTGCCCACCAGCGTTTCAAGGCCATCACCCGCTTCTTCACCACGGGCAAAAGCCAGGTGGAGGAAGAAGACAAGCAAACCATTATACCCATCGTGATGGCGTGCATGAGCATGTCGAAGAGCAAAGTGGGCGCCCTCATCGTGATAGAAAGGAGCGTGCCGCTGGACGACATCGTCACTACCGGCGAGCTGCTGGACGCCAATGTCAGCCAGCGGCTCATCGAGAACATTTTTTTCAAGAACTCGCCCCTGCACGACGGGGCCATGATTATATCCAAGAAACGCATCAAGGCGGCAGGTTGCATCCTGCCGGTGTCGCACGACATGGACATACCCAAGGAGCTCGGACTGCGCCACAGGGCTGCAATGGGCATCTCGCAGGATTCTGATGCCATTGCCGTAGTGGTGTCCGAGGAAACCGGTCGCATTACTGCAGCCATCAAGGGGCAGTTCTATCTGCGCCTTTCGGCCGAGGAGCTGGAGAGCCTCCTGGCCAAGGAGATGGCATAAAAGCAACTTTCCCCGGTTCCTTCAGGAGAAGAAACCGGGGAAAGTTCAGTTCAACATCAAGCTCATTTCGGCATGTACATCCTTGAAGATGAAGTCGGCCAGTTGGCGGATATTCATCTTGCAAGCCTCCGCATCGGGCTCATCGGTCTTGGTAACGAGCCCGTTCCCAATGATGTAATAGGCGTTGTTCATCGGTATGTCCTTATCTCCCTGCACGCGGATTTTACACTGCTGCGCAGGATTTAGAGCCGCATAGAGCTGCAGGGCCTGCAGGGCGTTGATGACTCTCAGCATGCCCTGGATGTTTGTTGTGGCGGGATGATAGTCCTGCCCGGCCAGCCGGATGTCTTCCTGAATGATTTCCAGCCCGTCGGCATCATGCAGGAGCACGCATTCCTTTTCACGTTGGCGCCTGTCGAAGTCGGCAAAGCTAACGGTTGCTGCATCGGCCGGAGGCGGCGTGCAGACAATTCGTTCGGCGTAGCCGCACTTGCTGTACCAGCCGTAGAGCCACTTCTCGGCCGGTATGAGGGTGGCAAAGACCACGTTGCGGAAGTACAGCCGGAAGTGCGCCTGCCGCATCAGGTTATTTCCCACGTCCTGTTTGCGGTAGCCGGTATCCACACTCACGCCACTCATGTAGGCCGTCCTGACCTCCCGCCCGCGGTAAAGCAGCGTGTAGGGCAGCGTCTGCAGGGCGCCCACCACATGCCTCCCGATTTGGCAGGTTACGTTATACTCGTTTCTGTAAACACGTGAGAAGTAAAGCTCCATGAATGCTTCGGGGTCGTTGAAGGCTTGCTTCCACAGTGCCCTTGTTTCCTGTTTGATGCGCTCCTGGTCCTCGAAATCGGCCAGCGGACGCTTCTCCATGACCACGTTTTTCTCCAAGAGAATGTCCGGTTTGTATGAAAGTTTGGCAAAGCGGAGCCCCTCCTTGCCCATGTCTTCTTCGCGGTTGATGTAGTAATAGTGCTCAGGCAGATGGCGGACGAACTCCTGGTTGATGATGGTAAAGCCGCCTTCGTACTGCGTGTCGGCCTTTTCAACGCACACGTCGAACGTGTTCTGGTTGATGGGACAGCCGAAGGTGAAGGCCATGAGCTTGCCGTCAACGAAGATGGTGCCGCCCATGAGCCCCAGTTTCTCCCACCGGTTGAAGGCCCGCGTCATGGAGCGCAGCTCCTCCGTGGTATCGTCCGCGCCCTCCTGTTCGCTGCGCCACTGCTGTTCCAGGCGCAGACATTCGGGGATGAGGTCGGTCGTCAGTTCCCGGTATTCATAGCCGGGATAAAGCTTCTTGAACTTGTTGATGTGGTTGCGCTTGCTCTGCAGCTTCTTTCCCGACAAGCTGACGAGCTTCTCGCGGGTGTAGATGTAGTCGGAGTAGTTGCGGTCGGGCTTCATGTCGAACGTGTCCGGCATCACGTCCTCAATGATATCAGCCATCATGTTGCCCACACCAAGCATCAGGAACGGGTGCCCCATGGCGATGGAGTCTTCCCTCATGAGGCGCAGCACGTTCGTAAAGCCCTCTCGCAGCTCCTCTCTCCACTCGCCGCGGTACACCGGCGCCATGTAGGCCAGATGCCTGTCGGCGTAGAAACGGAACACGAGAAAGCCGTCGACAACGGCAAACTGCGTGTTGTAAAGGAACCGCCAGCTGATGATGTTGGCAAAGCTGAGGTCGCAATTCTGCCGGTCGCTGTAGAGTGTATAGCTCTGTATGAGTTCTTTGTCTGAAGTGCAGACATCCTTAAATCTAATCATAGAAGATGCCAATAATGGTTTCTCGTCGCAAAATTAGGAAAATTTATCTGATTACCAAGCGCTATATCGGTTATTTTTCTTACTTTTGCAAAGTGTAAATTGCAAAACAACAAGCATCCTTTTCGATTGAAACACTACACATCTTAAATACAAATTATGGATTTATTACAGCAGATTGTTGCGCGCGCTAAGGCTGACAAGCAGCGCATCGTGCTCCCCGAAGCAGAAGAGGAGCGCACGTTAAGGGCCGCTGACCACGTACTGGCTGACGACTTGGCAAATCTTATTCTCATCGGAAACCCCGCCAACATCAAGGCGCTTGCAGCCCAGTGGGGGTTGAAGAACATTGAAAAGGCAACCATCGTGGACCCGCTCAATAATCCGAAATCCGAAGAATATGCCACGCTCCTGGCCGAACTGCGCCAAAAGAAGGGCATGACCCTGGAGCAGGCACGCGAGCTTGTAACGAAGAATAACCTCTATCTTGGCTGCATGATTATCAAGACCGAGGAGGCCGACGGCCAGATTTCAGGCGCACTGAGCACCACCGGCGAGACCCTGCGCCCGGCCCTGCAAATCATCAAGTGCGCACCGGGCATTACCTGCGTGAGCGGCGCCATGCTTGTACTTACGCACGAGCAGCAGTACGGCGAGAACGGTATCGTGGTGATGGGCGACGTGGCCGTGACCCCCAACCCTACCGCCGACCAGCTGGCACAGATAGCCTACACCACCGCAGAGACCGCCAAGAGCGTGGCCGGATTTACCGATCCGCACGTGGCCATGCTGAGTTTCTCGACCAAAGGCTCTGCCAAGGACGCCATCGACAAGGCTACCGGCAAGAGCGTTTACATCATCGACAAGGTTGTAGAGGCCACGAAGCTGGCCAAGGAGCGCTTCCCCGAGCTCAAGATTGACGGCGAGCTGCAGGCCGATGCAGCCCTTGACCCCGCCGTGGCTCTCAAGAAAGCGCCCGATTCTCCTATCGCCGGCAAGGCCAATGTGCTCATTGTACCGAACCTCGAAGTGGGCAACATCGGCTACAAACTCGTGCAGCGCCTCGGCGGAGCCAGTGCCATTGGCCCCATCCTGCAGGGCATCGCCCGCCCGGTTAACGACCTGAGCCGCGGCTGCTCCGTAGATGACATCTACTACATGGTGGCCATCACGGCCTGCCAGGCACAGGATGCCAAGCGCGCCTAAGCCCTCACGGCACGCTCTCCCACCCGCAGGGAGCGGCCTTACAAGCATTTACAAACAATCAAATAAACAGCAATCACATGAAGATTTTGGTGCTGAACTGCGGCAGCAGTTCCATTAAGTACAAGCTCTACGACATGAGCAACGAGTCTGTTCTGGCACAGGGCGGCGTAGAACGCATAGGTCTGGACGAGGCATTCATCAAGGTGACGCTCGATAACGGCGAGAAGAAGCAGATTATGGCCAACCTTCCAACCCACAAGGAAGGCGTTGCGCTGGTGTTCAAATGCCTGATGGACCCCGAAATAGGAGCCATCAAGAGCCTCGACGAGATTGATGCAGTGGGCCACCGCATCGTGCAGGGCGGCGATCTCTTTGAGAAGAGCTGCATCGTTACGCCAGAGGTGGAGAAGGGAATAGAAAGCCTCATCGACCTTGCTCCTGTCCACAACGCCGGCCACCTGCGCGGAATACGCGCCGTAGACGCACTGATGCCCACCACGCCGCAGGTTACCGTGTTCGACAACGCTTTCCACAGCACCATGCCACCGTATGCTTACATGTACGCCATACCCTACAATCTCTACGAGAAGTACCACGTGCGCCGCTACGGCTTCCACGGAACAAGCCACCGCTACGTGAGCCAGCGCGTGTGCGAAATGCTGGGTGTAGACATCACGAAGCAGAAGATTATCACCTGCCACATAGGCAACGGCGCCTCCGTGGCTGCCGTGAAGTACGGCAAGGTGGTTGATACATCCATGGGACTCACCCCTCTGGCGGGCCTCATGATGGGCTCCCGCTCGGGCGACATCGACCCCTCGGCCGTTACCTACCTCATGGACAAGCTCGGCAAAAAGCCGCAGGAGATGGCCGACTGGCTCAACAAGGAGTGCGGAGTGCTCGGCATTACGGGCCTGAGTTCCGACATGCGCGAGATTGAGAGCGCCGACCGCGAGGGCAACGAACGCGCCCACCTGGCCATGCAGATGTACAACTACCGCATCAAGAAGTACATCGGAGCCTACGCGGCAGCAATGGGAGGCGTAGACATCATCGTGTGGACGGCCGGCGTTGGCGAGAACCAGATAGACACCCGCATGGAAGCATGCTCCGGACTGGAGTTCCTCGGCATCAAGATGGATGCCGAACGCAACAAGTGCCGCGGCGTAGAACGCGTGATATCTGCCGACGATTCCAAGGTTAAAGTGGTGCTTGTGCCCACGGACGAGGAAATTGTCATCGCCCGAGACACCATGAAGCTGGTGCAGGAAGCTCGCAAGTAATACACCAACAAAAGGCCTGGCCGGGTTGCGATTGCCCCGCCAGGCCTTTTTTACGTTTCAATCGCCACGTCGGTTTGTCAGGAAAACAAGCCCCGAACGAGCGTTTTTCTTTCTCCCAACGCATGTTTCGCGCGGCAGAAAGCGGCATCACAGCCCAACCGGAAAGACCGTACAGCCTACAGCCCGAACTTGTATCCAACCGTAAACAGCAGCGTGCGGTTCTCCGACTTGGAGCTGGAACCACTGCCCCAACCGGTATCTCCGCCCTTGCGCAGGTCGGTTACGCCGAAGTGATACCTCAAGTCGGCCACTATGTTCCTGTATTCGTAGCTCACGCCTACGGGCACTGAGAGCGAGAAAGTCTTTATTCCGGCATCAGTGTTGCTGGCAACCGACGCCGACTGGTCTTTGTAGCTGATGGTTACGTCGCCGCTCGTCTTCTTGCTGACAGTGAACTCCGGCTGCAGTCCGGCTTTCACTGCAAGGCCCTTCCACACATATACATTGGCCAGAACGGGCACCGTTATGCTGTTCAGCTTAATCTTCAAATCATCGTTAAAATCAACTTTCACCCCATCACTTGACGTATAGGGGAAGCCTTTTGTATCGTACTTGGCGCCCTGCTGGGTGTAGAAGGCTCCGAAAGAAAGGCCGAACACATCCGTGAACTGGTACTGTGCCTCCGCTCCTACGGCGAAGCCGAACTTCTGCTTGCTGTCATCAAAGCCTACAACTCCCGCTTTCGTAGTCTCATCTCCAGTTACTATGATTAGCCCCGGCGACCCGCCAGCCGGCATCTGGGGCAGCACTGCGTAGGCTACACCTGCCGGCATCTTGCCTGAGAAGTTACTTACGGTAACACCAACTTTAGGTGCAAGGGTCCAGGTGCCGGCCTCCTGCTGGGCACATACACCGGTTGCAGCCATCAGAAAGGCTGCCGAAAGGATGAAATGTTTTTTCATTATCGTCGTATTAAATATGCTGTTGTTGCGTTGTTCATTGCTGTTTCAACGTCATCACAGCATGCAAAGTTACTGTGTTTTCGCCTAACGACCAAATTCCCGACCTGGAAAAACAAGGCTGAAACGGAAAACCTGCCAAACCGGAGCTATGCTTCAAGCTCCTTGAAGGATAGCAGCAAGCGCCTTGAAGGATACGTTCAACGGCCTTGAAGGACACCTTCAAGAAACAGAAAGATAATGATTAAGCTAACTGTTTGTTATACAACGGATTACAGACACTGTAAATTTACGGTCTCATCCGTACGCTCCGCTTTGCCGCGTTGCCTGCGCCAGGCCCGCAAGCCGTAGCACCCCACCACGACGAAACAAAGCAGCGGGAGTACGAACGACATGTTGACGGCCGGCTGCCCCAGCACCGTGCCGCAGTCGATAACCAAGCCCTGCAGCGGCGGCATGATGGCCCCGCCCACTATAGCCATGACTAAGAAGGCCGCACCCAGGCTGGTGTCCTGGCTGTCTACATCCTCCAGGGCGATGCCATAGATGGTGGGAAACATCAAAGACATAAACACGCTGATGCCAATGAGGCTATACAGCCCCGCCATACCAACGATAACGACGGCTCCGAGCGTACAGGCGGCGGCCCCGACGGCAAAGAGTGCGAGCAGCTTACGTGAGTTTACGTACTTCATGAGCGCCGTACTCACAAAGCGACCGCACAGGAACAGCACCATGGCCACGATGTTGTAGTTCTGCGCCGTGGCCTTGTTGATGCCCAGATGGTCGGCATAATGGATGATGAACGTCCACACCATAATCTGCGCAGCTACGTAGAACAGCTGCGCCACCACGCCTTCGCGGTAGGTCTTGTTGCGCCACAGGCGGCCCACAGTAGAGCGGGCATCGGTCGGCAGCTCTGTGGCAGTCTCCCGCGGGGGCACCTTCTTCAGCGCTATGACAAGCAGGATGAGCAGCACCACGCAGCCTATGGCCACGTAGGGGTTGCGTATCACGTCCAAGTCATGTATGCGGATGGAGGCCTTCTCGGCGGCAGTAAGGGTTGGGAAGATGATGTGCCCGGCCGCGTCACGCCTGTCGGAAATGAGCTGCGGCAGCACAACGAGCGAGGCCACGGCCATGCCCGCCAGCGAACCTAAGGGGTTGAAAGCCTGCGCCAGGTTCAGTCTGCGGGTGGAAGTGGCCTTGGTTCCGAGGGAAAGAATAAAGGGGTTGGCCGTTGTTTCGAGAAAAGCCAGCCCGAAGGTGAGGATGTACAGCGACAGGCAGAAGTACGAGAAGCGCTGGCAGGCGGCCGCGGGAATGAACAGGAAGGCGCCCGCCGCGTAGAGTGCCAGGCCCAGCATGATGCCGCTCTTGTAGCTGTAACGGCGAATGAAGAGTGCAGCAGGGATGGCCATGGTGGCATATCCGCCGTAGAAAGCGAACTGGATGAGCGATGCCTTGGCAGCAGAAATCTCCATGACCGTTTGGAACGCCGCCACCATAGGGTTGGTTATGTCGTTGGCAAAGCCCCAGAGGGCAAACAGGGCGGTAATGAGTATGAAGGTAAAGAGGTACCGGCGCTCTACTAATCTGTTTTGTTGCATGGCTGCATATCGTTGTCTCTGTAAGTAAACGGAGCATTTGCACCTTTATTGCCCCATGCCCTTTATATGACTGCCGGGCGTGCCGGGCGTGGCCGGAGCAGGACTCTGAAACGCCGGCATCCCGCATTTCTGCCCTCGAAACACGGGATGCCTGTTGTCCGGAGCATGGCTCCGGCGTTAGTTGAAGATGCCCAAGGCAAGGCCGAAGGTGCTGAAGTGGCGGCTCTGCTGCGCCCGGATGGTGGCTGCATAGGCCCGCACGTACCACGTGGAGCGCACCTTCTTGATGGTGAGCGGGAACTGCCAGGTGGCCTGCAGGCGCCCGTGCCAGTAGTTGGCGTTGTAGAACGAGAGGTCCGGCAGCAGCACACTGCGGGCGTAGTCGGTCGTTTCGTCGGCCAGGTGCATGTCGGCCTTGGTGGCAAAGGCATAGCCCGTGGCGGCATCTACAAGCAAGCGGTGGCCGAAGAAGCCATGTCCGCCCTCGATACCTATGTCCATGCGGCCGTATGAAAGTTCCGATGCGTCGAGCAGGTAGCGGTTGGCGGCGCGCTGCAGGGCAGCTGTAAGGCCCACGTAGCTGTCGGCCTGCCGCTCTCCTCGGGTGAAGCTGGCCCGGTAGTGCAGGCTAAGGTCGGCCGTGCGCACCTGGTATCGCTTGCGGAAAGTTAGCTGGCGGTCGTATCGGTAGGAGTTAAAGCCGCGTACGGAGTCGCGCTCTATGACCAGCTGCGAGCGGTATTCGTCGGCATAACCCTGCTCGTAGCGGGCGCTGATGTCCAGCTGGTGCACGGCTGCAGCCGTGTAGAGGCGGTTCTGCGTGGCTGCTGTGTAGATGTAGTTGTAGTAGTGTCCGGGCTCAAACTTGTACTGTCCCATCACTCCCTCCGACCCTCTTTCAATGCCGATGGTGGTAACGCTGCCCACCCGTTGGCTGCTGTAGCCGTACGAGAGGGCTGCACCGAAGTTGTGGTTCACCCACTCGCGCTGGTATCCTCCATAGCCGCCGGTGGTTCCGGTGGCGTTTTCAAGGCCCGTCATCAGATAGTATTTCAGCGTTGCATCGCTCTGCACGGTCGTCAGGTTGGGTATTTTCTCCTTGCGGCGGTTATAGTGCGCGGCCAGTCCAAGGGTGTGGCGGCCGGCTGTGTAGGTAACGGCAGGCGTGAGTTTGTAGTCCAGCAGCTGCGAGCGGGAGCGCGGGTCGCGCAGCCGGCTCAGGTCTCCCACCTTGTAGTCTATGGTTAGTCCGAAGCGCCACCCACTGAAGCTGACGGTTCCCACGGCTGCCTTGAGGCCGATGTTCTGGTGGTCGTACTTGCCTGCTATGCTGCTTCCGGAGAAGTAAGGGTCAGCGTTGTAGGGCCTCATCACGTCGGCCCAGGCCCTGTCTTTGGTCCGTCCGAGGCCGAACTCAAACTTTCCGTAGCCGTAGAGGTAACGACCCAGGTGCTGGTAGCGCTCGGTGAAGAAGCGCAGGCGGTTGGTCATGCCGCCCTCCTGCACGCGGTGGTAGTTGCCGCTGCCGTGCTCCAGTCCCATGAAAGTTACGCCGCGGTTGCGTGCGGAGTCAATGGTAAGGCCGGCGGCGTTGCCGGTGTTGCGCCACAACTGCGTGGCGTCGTCGTATCTGTAGCGGCCTTCGCCCGGCTGGTTCTGCGCCGTCACGGGCGCCGAAAGCAGCAGGAAGGCTATTGTGAGCTTATTCATCATATTCCCGAATGCCTATAGTTGTTGACGTTTTGAAATCATCAGACGAGTTGTTCGTATCCTTCAGGATGCCGTGACCGTTGCTTCCACGGCGTCCGGAGGACTTCCGGTACACCACTTCGCCCGTATATCCGCTCGTTGCCTCAATGTTGGTGTAGCCTGCATCGACCGTGTGGAGCAGCACCTTCTTGCCTACCTCCACGCCTGTTCGCTTGTTGGCAAGCACCTCCACGCCGTCGATGATGTGCCTCACAGGCAGCATCAGCCACTGCGTTCCCTTGGTTTTGCCGTATGCGTAGACCTTTTGCCAGGCCGTGACGTCGGCATCAGTGCGGAAGATAACGACCGAGCAGGGGCCGCCTTGTATGAGGTTCATGTTCGAAATGCCGCTGAAGGCGGTGTAGACCAGCTCCATGGCCGGCGTTGCAGGGTTGTTCTGCGTGCGCCCCTGCTGGTCCTTGCACTCGAAATCGGCCTGCAGCAGGTTCTTCTCCATTGGCCCGTTAACGGTGTGGTCGATAGCACTGTTGGTTATGACCACGGTTCCGCCGGGCTCCACCCAATACTCCCGGTCGGCCGGAATGCGGAATATCTGCTTGGCCATCACCACCGTATCGGCGTACAAATCATGCAGATTGGCCAGCGAGTAGGCCGGAGTACTGCCCGAGTCGAGCAGACCAAGGTAGAGACCGGCCACGTTCACGGGGGCGTCACTTTGGTTGTAGAGCTCTACATAGCGCCCGGCCAGGTAGTTCTTGTTGTTGTTATCCTTGCTGCCGGCATAATACAGCTTGCCTATTACTAAGGAGCGGTTGATGGATAGGCGCGTGGCAAGGGTCAGGATGTCGCCGGCACCGGCCTCGGAGATAAGCTGGTTGCTGATGCTTCCTGACACCACGGCCCCTTCGTTGACCACATCGTCGCCCGTGAGGGCGGCATATTGCTCCGGCGTAAGGTTCCAGGAGGCAGACAGGTCATAGACATCGGGCACGATGCCGCTAAATGCAGCCACGCCGGAGGCATCGGTCACGGCGCTTAGAGTTCTGCTCCCGGACGTGAGCGTAACGGTGTGGCCGCTTAGGTCGGCCCCGTTTACGAACTCAACGGGCAGGGTAAGCTGCACTTTAGCCGACACCGGGCGGGTTGCGTCGCCATAGTCAACACACGAGGCGAGCACGAGCAGCAGCGCTGCCAGCGGCAGGAGGGCTGCGTGATTATATGTTATCATCTTCATATTCATGTCCTTTTGGGTTGCTCATTACAGGTTGAAGAACAGCTCGACGCCGTAACTGAAGTTGCCGGTGTTGCGCTGCACGAGCGTTGTAGAGATGTTGTTCTTGAGATAAGGCTCGTAGAAGAGCATGTTGTTCACGTAGAGCGAGAGGCCTCCTATGCGCCCCAGCTCCTTCGTAAGGCGGAAAGAAAGGTTCCAGTTAACCGTGTTCTTGGTTGGCACAGCATCGGTCGACCGGATTTTCAGGTCGCTGATGGCCACGCTGCGCTGACCCGCCGGGGCCGTTGCATAGTACAGTCCGTCCATGCCGAGGTAGCCTTGGAGCATGTCGGAGGTAAGGTCGTGGCGCTGCAGACTGGCATTCAGCCAGGCAACGGGCCACTTGTCGGCCACGTAACTGATGTTCCAGTCGTACCAGATGGCCTGCGCCGTGAACGATGCCACCATGCGCAGGGAGGGTATGTTGGTAATAACGCGCAGCGTGTTGACCAGCCGGCGGAACTTGTCATAGTCCAGTGAACCGGGATAGATGAGCTTGAACGGCGTAACGTTGTAGGCCGACAGCTCCGGCGGAAGCAAGCTCGAAGGCACGTCGGCGTACCTTACGTTGTTCTGCCAGGTCTTGGTTTCGGAGTAGGCTCCGCTGAAATTGAACGTTGTGCGGATGGGTTTGATTTCGCCGAGGTCGAAGTCGAACTCGATGCCCCGGTTTACCGTGGAGTTCGTATTGCCCACCCGGCCGGTCGAGATGAATGCAGTGTAGCTGCGGGCAGGGTCGGAATAGTCGATGACAGTGGCCGCTCCGGGCGTGAGGACGAGGCCGTGCGTGGGGTCGAAGTAGCTGTAGTTGTACGTTGAATACTCGGAATAGGGGCCGAACCCGTTGGGAGTGCGGTCGCGATAGGCCAGCACGCTGAGCTTTCTTCCACCCGGCAGCTTGAAGTCAAGGCCCACTTCAACCTTCGTGGTGGTAGCGTTCTTCAGGTCGCGCGAGAACTTCACGTCGTACACCTGGGTGTGGTAAACCAGCAGCTGGGCAGCCGGGTCGTCCTGGGGCATGTAGTTGGCGGCCACGCGGTCAACGTAGTTACGGTCCGGATAGAGGTAGTCGAGGCCCGGCGTCTTGGAGTTCAGGCCGATGCCTCCGCGCACATCGAGCCACTTGGTGAGGCTGAAGAGGAGGTTGAAGCGCGGGCTCAGGGCATAGGTAGCCACGTTGCCGAAGGGCTGCATGGCCGTAAAGCGCAGGCCGAGGTTGGCGCGCAGCAGGTTCACATGGTTGATGTTCCACGTAAACTGGTCCTCGGCATAGGCGGCAACCTGGTGCAGTCCGGGCACGTCGGAGAACGCCCGGGGCCGCCCGTTGGCGTTAGGGCGCAGGGGGCGGGCGTCGTCCAGGTTGTAGTAACCGCGCCCGCTGTTCCAGTCGTAATGGTAATCAACGCCCAGCTTGAAGCTCTGGCGGGTCTTTCCGGCCTTGAAGTAGAAGCTGTCGTTCACCTTGGCAAACACGCTGCCCGGGCGGCTCTGGGTCTTGCCCGTTGCCAGGTACGACTGCGTCATCCAGCTTACGGCGTGGTAGCCCGTCTGGGTTGCCGTGAGTATGGGCAGCAGTCCGCTGCTGTTGGTCACGTAGGCAGAGTTGGTGTTATCCGTCTTGTTGAGGCTTACTCCAAGCGTATAGGAGAGCGTACGCATAAGAGGCAGGTCGAGACTCACCTTTCCGTTGTGGGTGAGCGTTACGCCGAAGTTCTTGTTCTTCATGTAGGTACCGTCGTCGAGGGCATCGGGGTCCTTGCCGCTCCAGTCCTTGGCGTAGAGCAAGCGCAGCTTGGTATCGGTGTGCCAGCGGCGGTTTACGTCGTAGCTGTAGCCCAGGTTGAGGCCGTAGCGGCCGTAGCTGCGCGTCTTCTGGCGTGGGTCGCCCCAGGCCTTGGCATAATCCGCGCCGAAGTTAAGTATGCCCGCGCGACCCAGGTTGAAGCCTTTGCCGAGCGAGTAGTTCTGCAGTTCGGGGTTTATCTTGCCCTTTACCTGCCACGGAGTGACGCCAACCTTGGAGTGAACCACCACGAGTCCGCTCGTCAGGTCGCCGTACTCGGCCGACGGGATGCCACGAATAATCTCTATGTTGTCTATGTCGTCGGCGCTCACCTGGCGCAGGTCGGTGCCCGTAAAGGCCGTACCGGAGAAGCCGCCCTGGCTCAGCGTGCCGTTGTTCGACATGGGCACGCCGTCTACAACCACGCTCGAGCCGAACGCGCTGGTGGTGTTGTTCACCAGCGTGCGCAGCTGCAGGTTGCTCTGTGCGGTGAGGTCGGTGTTCTGGATGAGCTGTCCGGGAATGAGCTGCATCACGTCGGCCAGGCTGCTTGCCTGCAAGTGGTCTATGGCCTGGCGGCCTATGAGGCTGGTGGTTGAGGCTCCCGAGGCCTTCTGTTGGGCCGTTACAACCACTTCCTTGAGTGAGAGAGAGGTCGGGGTGAGCTGTATGCGGAGGTTGAGGTCCTTGTCTACCTGCAGCGTAGTGGTGTATTTCTCGTAGCCCACGTAGCTTATCTCGAGCGTGTACTGCCCCTGCGGGATGTTGCGGATGGTGGCCTTGCCGTCTATGTCGGTAACGGTGTAGGCCGCGAGCGGGTTCACCACGCACGTTGCCATCATGACCGCATCCTTGCTGTCCTTCTCCGTTACGGTCATGCTGACGGAGAACCGGCCGGTGCCGCCTGTCTTCTGGGCCCTGGCGTCCTGAACAATGCCCGTGCTGAAGAGCAGCAGCAAGGCCAAAAGAGTGATGCTTTTTTTCATTTTCCTGCTGTCTGTTTGTCTGCTTGATACTATCAATAACGTAATCAGAGTGCAAAGGTATGAAAAAAAAAGAACGCAGACAATACTTATAAATAGGTATTGTCTGCGTTTGGCAGCTTAAAAGCAGACTTCCGTCTGCAATCCTTCCGCAGCCCGCCTGCCGGCCTGCGGAACTGCCGCTTGCCGGCACCGGTTTTGGCGGAGCTATCGTTCAAGCCCCTTGAAGGTATCGTTCAGGCGCCTTGAAGGTGCCCATCAAGGGCCTTGAACGACAGCTCCGCCGGAATGCCCGCCGGCAGGGGCCTGGCGCGCCTACAGCAGTTTGCTGACCACGGGCACGATGAGAGCCTCCATGACGGCATAGCCTGCCAGGTTGGGATGTACGGTCTCGGGGGTGTACTCCTGCTTCATGCCCTGCCCGTCGGCCGAGAGCATGGCTGTAAAATAATCGACATAGGGTATGTGGTTGGCCTCGGCGTAGGCCTTTACGCGGGCGTTCAGGTGGCGTATCTTGGCCATTCCGTCCTTTATCTGCGGCCTCCAGCCGAAGCTGCGGGCGGGCAGACAGGAGGTGAGCACTACCTTTATCTTGTTGTAACGGGCCAGTTCGACCATCGAAACTACGTTGCCGAAGGTTGTTTCTTCGTCGTAGGGGCCCGTGTTCTCGGCTATGTCGTTGGTGCCGTAGTTGATGACCACCACGCTGGGATGCAGGTTGATGACGTCCTGGCGGAAGCGGAGCAGGAACTGGTAGGAGGTCTGCCCGCTGATGCCACGGCCCGTGTAGCCGTGCCGGCTGAAGAATTCGGGGTGCATGGAAGCCCAATTGTCGGTAATGGAATTGCCCAGGAAGACCACGCGCTTCTCGCCCTTGGCGGGCTTGGCAAGCCGGGCGTTGGCCTCTGCATAGCGGTCGAACTGCGCAAAGGTGTGGCTCTGCGCCCGGGCGCCCGTGGTGCTCAGGACGAGCGAAAGAATGAGGAATAAGTTTCGGAGGTTTGTTTTCATGTTGCTGTTTCAGGTTTTATGCGGTCATGGTTGGCTCTCTCCTTCCACGTATTGCTCAAGGAACATGTGCTCGCCGTCGAACACGGCGTAGGTGAACTGCCATATCCAGTCGCCCAGAATCATCATGCGCGTCTTGCGGTTCAGCATGAGGTCGAGCTCTATGTGGCGGTGTCCGTAGATAAAGAAGTCGATGTCGGGGTGTTCCTTCATGTACTCCTTGGTGTAATTTACTAAGTACTCACGGTCTTCGCCCATATAAGGCGGCTCCTTGCCGTCGGCCCGTTTCAGCCTGCTATGCTTGGCCCAAGTGAGTCCGAGCCACATTCCCCAGCGGGGATGGATGGCGTTTAGCAGCTGCTGGCACGTGCGGTTGTGGAACATCTTGCGCAGTATCTTGTAGTTGTTGTCGGGGTCTCCCAGCCCATCTCCATGCGCCAGGTAGAACAGTTTGCCGTAAATTTCGGTGGTGAGGGGTTTCTTGTGCACGATGAGACCGCACTCCTGCTCGAGGTAACCGTACGTCCAGATGTCGTGATTGCCCGTAAAGAAGTGCACCTCTACGCCCATATCGGTAAGCTCGGAGAGCTTGCCCAGGAAGCGGGTATAGCCCTTCGGCACCACGTAGCGGTACTCGTTCCAGAAGTCGAACATGTCGCCAAGCAGGTAGATGGCGGCAGCCTTGTGCTTGATACTGTCGAGGAAACGAACCAGGCGGCGCTCCTGCGTGCGCTTGTGTTCGATGGCAAGGGAGCCCAAGTGGGCGTCCGAAAGGAAATAGATGTTCTTCATCAGTCGAATCCAAGTTCTATCCGAGCCTCTTCACTCATCATGCTCTGGTCCCAGGCAGGCTCGAACACAAGGTTCACGTTGGCCACGCTGATGCCTTCAACGCTCTCGAGCTTGGTGCGGACGTCCTCGAGTATGAAGTCTGCTGCGGGGCAGGAGGGGGCCGTGAAGGTCATGTCGACATCCACGGAGCTGTCGTCCTTGACGTCAATCTTGTAAATCATGCCAAGGTCGTAGATGTTGACAGGTATCTCGGGGTCGTACACCGTCTTGAGCACATCAACTATTCTTTCTTCCAACAGAGTCTTTTGTTCCTGGGTCATAGCTTCTTTTTGTGCAAAGATAAGTAATTAATTTCAAACCCGCAACGGCTCTCGCGTAATTTTGCTACAGTCTTCCGCGTTCGCGATAGGAATAGTATTGGCCGTCGGTAATGATGAGATGGTCGAGGAAATGGATGCGCATGATGTCGCAGGCTTGCTTCACGCGCTGCGTCAACCGGTCGTCTTCGGCCGACGAGAGGGGGTTGTTGCTGGGGTGGTTGTGGCACAGCGCCAGCACGGTTGCGCCCGAGAGCAGGGCTTCCTTGAGGATGATGCGCACGTCGACGGCTGTCTCGCTGATGCCTCCGTGGCTGATGCGCCGGGCCTTGATGAGCTTGTAGTTCTGGTTCATGAGCAGTATCCAGGCCTCTTCTACGTCCAGGTCCTGCATCCGGGGGTGCATGTATTCGTAGATGGAGGCGGCCGACGAGAGGTCTGCCCGCTTCTCCGGGCTCTCTGCCTGGCGGCGTTTGCCCAGCTCGCAGGCGGCCAGTATGGTAACGGCTTTTGCCGGTCCGAGGCCGTTGTACTGCTCCAGTTCGCGAATGGTCATCTTGCCCAGCGTGTTCAGGTTGTTGCTGCAGTCGCCCAACACACGCTTCATCAGCTCCACGGCGCTTTCCTTCGTCGAACCCGACCCAATGAGTATGGCCAGCAGCTCGGCGTTGCTGAGCGCCGCGGCACCCAGTCTTTCGAGCTTTTCTCGTGGCCGGTCTTCCTCTGCCCAGTCAGCTATTGACAATCTTTTCATTGGTAATTGAGAATTGAGAATGGATAATTGATAATTATGATTAGTCCGAATTGAGAATGGAGAATGGAGAATTGATAATTATGATTAGTTTGAATTGAGAGTTGAGAATGGATAATTGACAATTATGATTAGTCCGAATGGAGAATTGAGAATGGATAATTGATAATTATGATTAGTCCGAATGGAGAATTGAAAATTATGAATTGTGAATTATGAATTATGAATTTAAAGCCCGGAAACGCCTTTGGCTGACTTGATGATAGAGGTCAGCAGCTTGATAATCTCGATGTTGTCGGCATTCAGCGAAGCAAATCCGGACTGGTCGATGTAGCCTGCCACGAAGAGTTTCCGAAGCCAGTATTGGGTTTCGTCGGCTTCTTTTAGGGCGATGCTCAGTTTGTTCACGAAGTCTGCACGGCTTTGTGCGTTCTGGCTTTCCACAGTGTTTGCACCTATGCTGGTACCGCTTCGGAGTATCTGGTTGCACATAACCGGTTCGTATCGGTTGACTTTGAGATGCTGCACCAGCTTGATAATGCGGTCGGAGAAAGCATCCGTCTTGGTCAAAATAATGTTTTCCTTTCGTGTCAGCATGAATTCACGGTTTTAGAAGTCTAACTACAGAAAGTCGTTTGGCTTTTAGTCGCAAAGATAATGATAAATCTCAATCCGCAAATTACTGTTCACCAAAAATCTTTCCGGGCACCCTTCAAAAAGCAAATAATGGTTACCCATTCTCCACTTTTTGCCCAAAAACCTTCGCTTAAGCCCCCACCCACAAAACTAATCATAATTATCCATTGTCCATTATCAATTCTCAATTGCCGCAATATCAATTCTCAATTGTAGAAAGTCTTTTGGAACGCGGAGTATTCATCTTTGCCCCGGACGCACCGTTTCCACCAGGCAGCGATGAAACCGCAGCCATATCCCATGAGCTGAATAAAGGAGGAAAAGACGGAAAGGAGGCCTATCTTCTCGCTGTTGTTCCTGATGGTGGAGTCGAAGAAGATGATGGCAGCGTAAAGAACAAGAGGAACGAGGGCGGCGATGCTCACCGCCAGACCCAGTGCCTGCTGCATGCCGGCGGGCAGAAGGAAGAAAAGAACGATGCCGAAGACAAACAGCAGGAGCAAGCCAACTACGCCCACGGTGAACAAAGCGGGCAACAGGTGAACCATCTTGAGGCTGTCAGGGTACTTCTTGTACAGGTTGATGCGGGCGATACCGCTGTTGTATACTTGCCGCCAGAACTTGCGGAAGTCGGTGCGGCGCTTGTGCCACACCCATGCTTCGGGGAAGAAACGGCACCGGCAGCCTGCCTGGAAGATGCGGATGCTGAAGTCTATGTCCTCGCCGAAGCGCATTTTGGAGAACCCACCCAGCCGCATATAGACGTCGCGGCGTATGCCCATGTTGAACGAACGCGGGTAGAACTTGTCCAGCTTCTTCTTTCCGCCGCGTATGCCGCCCGTGGTGAAGAAGCTCGTCATGGAGTAGGAAATGGCTTTCTGCACGTCGGTGAACGAGGCGTTGGCCCTGTCGGGCCCGCCGAAAGCATCGGCCGGCTCGCGCTGCAGCTCGTCTTCCACCGCCTGCAGATAGCCCTCCGGCAGCACTACATCAGAGTCCAGAACGATGAGATACTCGCCTTTGGCCAGCCCGGCACCGTAGTTGCGGCTCTGTCCGGGGCCGCTGTTGGTCTTGGGATAGTAATGAAGGTCGAGCTTGCCTGCATAGGTATCGCACACTTCCTTGCACGTAAGCTGCGACCCATCCTCAACAACAATGACTTCAAAGTCCTTGAAGCGTTGCGTGGTAAGGCTCTCCAGGAGCTCTCGGACTTCGTCGGGACGGTTGTAAACGGGAACTATCAGACTGTATTTCATGAGCAACCGAAAGTTGAAAAGGTATCAGCGTAAAAGGGTGGAGGCGCAAGGCCCGAAAGCCAAAAAAGGCAAAAGGGCAAAAAAGTAAAGCCGCGGAAAGCGCCCTCCGGACAGTTCCGGCCGGCATGCCTTTCCTTTTTTACTTTTTTACCCTCCCGCCTCTTGATTGCTGTTTATGCGTTCACGCGGCCCAGATAGCTGCCGTCGCGGGTATCGACCTGTATGGTTTCGCCCTCGTTGATGAAGAGGGGAACGCGCACTTCGGCACCGGTCTCCAGCGTGGCAGGCTTGGTGGCGTTGGTGGCAGTGTTGCCCTTAACGCCCGGCTCGCTGTGAGTAATCTTGAGCGTGGTCTTGACCGGCATCTCTGCCAGCAGCACCGTGCCGTCGGAAGTATCGGTTACAACCTCCACGATGTCGCCTTCCTTCATGAAGTCAACGCCCGTAATCTGGTGCTTTCCGATAGGAATCTGCTCGTAAGTCTCCTGGTTCATGAAGATGCAACCCGTGGAGTCTTCATAAAGATATTGGTAAGGGCGACGCTCCACGCGTACGTCTTCGAGTTTGAACCCAATCTGGAATGTACGCTCCAGCACACGGCCGTCGGCAACATTCTTCAGCTTGGTAATCATGACGGTGTTGCCTTTGCCCGGCTTCCGGTGCTGGAAGTCGATGCAGGTCCAAATCTTTCCGTCCATGCGGATACATGTTCCGATTTTGATTTCCTGTGAATTAATCATTGTTGTTCTTATGAATTATATTGTTGTTATCATCGCTTTGCGGCTGCAAAGTTACTACATTTTTATAAAAAATCATCAAAACAGGTCCGAAAAATGGTTCAATTCTTTGTCATTTCGAAAATTATCAGTACTTTTGCAGCCCAAAAGGCAGAGAATAATAACATAAAAATAGAATATCAAAATGAAAAGAACATTTCAGCCGCACAACCGCCGCCGCGTGAACAAACACGGTTTCCGCGAGAGAATGGCAACAAAGAACGGCCGCCGCGTACTGGCTTCACGCCGCGCCCGTGGCCGCAAGAAGTTAACGGTTTCTGACGAGAACCACGGCAAGTAAGCCTCCGTTCTCCGTCCGGAAATTAAAAGCAGCAAAGAGCAAAAACCTCTTTGCTGCTTTTATTTTATGTGCATCGGGCGCCCTGCCGCGGTGCTTCTTTCGCCTTGAAGCACTGGTTCAGCAACTTTCGACACTTGTCGCACGATTGTTTGACAGGTGTCGCACGATTATGCGACAAGTGTCGAAATTTCCCGGAAGCATCTTGCAGCACCGCATCCGCTCTCCTGTCCTAGATTTAGTTGACAGTTTTTGTAGTTAAATGTTCTTTAGGTTGACAATATATTTCTTATGTGGAAATCTGGTTGTCAGGTTTTTCTGTTAAGTGCACTTTAGGTTGACAGCTGTCTTCCGGGTGCAAAGTTAATCATTTTCTGTTTTCTGTGAGCTCTTTGACCTCCTTATTTTAAGTGGAACGTTGAATTGATGAAAAACACCGGGGGGCGGCCTTGCGGCCGGGGGCTCGCAGCCCCCGGGAGCCTCTGTGGCTGTCATGCGGCCAGGGAAAGGAGCCGCTGCATCTCTTCCAGGGGCGTGCGCATGTCCAGACTCTGGTGCGGACGCACGGTGTTATAGACTTTGACGGCCCTGGCGAGGAGTTCCTCTACCTGCCGGAAGGTCTTGTCCTGTGTCTCGAAGAGCCAGCCGTTCTTCACGGTGTTGTTCACTCTCTCGGCCAGTGCGTTGTGCAGCGGGTCGCCTGTCTGCGTCATGCTTATCCTCATGCCGAGGCTCTTGAGCAGGCCGGTGTACTCGTTGCAGCAGTATTGGACGCCGCGGTCGGAGTGGTGTATCAGGCCTTCCGTAGGCACGCCTTGGCCGGTGTAGAAGTCAGCGGCCATCCTCATGGCCCTGATGGGACCTTCGCGGCAGAGCGTGGGGCAGAGTGCCCAGCCCACGATGAGGCGTGAGGCTGCGTCGGTGACGAGCGAGAGATAGGCCCAGCCGCTCTCTGTGGCCACATACGTAATGTCGGCTACGCAGAGCTGCCCGAAACGTGTGGGGCGGAGCTTGGGCGTGGTGTTGAGCAGGTCCTCATAGATGTAGTAGTTGTGGTTGGAACAGGTCGTCCTGGGCCGCTTGCGGT